>JALNWK010000047.1 GCA_023230925.1 Limnochordia bacterium | reverse complement strand
GACATCATCGGGGGGTATGTCGAACCTAATGCACAGACTCAACGAAGGTGGTATGCTTAGCAGCTGTTGAACCTACAGAAATTGGAGATGGAGCCAGTACCCGTGAATCGTTGACTCATACCAACGGAAAACTATTATTGACATCGATGGAAAAAAGCAGTAATATGGAAATAGAAAGCGCTTACTATATGAACGGAAACCAAATATTTACTACATAATAGCAGTGTTAAGCAAAGATGGCGTGGCCCACTCATTGTCATTTTGTCATATACGCTTCTGTAGGTTTAAATTGTGGTTAGAGTAGTCGGTTCGCAGGCTTATATGTACTTTGAAATAAGTCATACGAATAGTACTGCAGGTATGGGAAATAGGCTTTAGTGCAAACAGCCTCATGGATTTCATTGACGACTCACCGGAATGCTTATGAATTCTACGTATAGGTGGAAAGCGATCCGGATTCTCAGCGAAGGTTCACCTCCCTATTACCATGTGGCAATCGAGGTATGCAGGTGCGAATAATCGGTCTACCTTTGGATCAAGGGTATGCCAAGACGGTACAGAGGAAGTCATTTGGTACAACAAAGGGGAACCTAAATGAGGTCTTCATGGATGAATAGCTGATTTATCCTCAGGCAACATGGAGGGGCTCCTTTGCCAGAAATGAAGAAAGGAGGCATTCATGGTTGATCAGGCAACGGACGGACAAGAAACCGACTAATGTTAGAAAGGAAGGTCAGTGAATGAAGGCTATAGAAAAATGGTTTTTGCTCGCTGTGTTGGCTGTGACGATTATTTGCACTCCTGTAGCGAGTGCCAAGGTGCAGATTACCTATAGCTATATGGGAAGCCCTCAAGAGGCGGCTGCCTATGAACAAGTGATTGCCGACTTTAACCGCCTTCACCCGGACATTGAGGTTATTGGACGACATGTGCCGGATGGCTACTTTGATCGGCTTACCATGGAAATTGCCGGGGGTATTGCTCCGGATGTCTTTCATGTCTGGACGGAAGGGTACATGCGCCCGTTTCAGCAGGCTGGGTGGTTGCTCGATTTGAACGAGTATGTTGAGAACGATGAGGAGTTCAATTTGGCAGACTTCCCTCCGAATCTGCTGGAAGCAGCCGAGTTAGATGGTGGCTTATACGCATTGCCACGAGACATAGCATTACGAGTTATGTTCTATAATCGTGACATGTATAACGAAGCAGGTATACCGGAACCTGATGCGGAACTGACCTGGGGGGAGGCTAGAAAGAACGCGATCCGATTAACGACACAAGATAGCGATGGACGAACTGTCTCTCTTGGACTTGATTGGAGTTGGTGGTGGGGTTCATGGATGAATATGGTGTGGATGTGGGGAGGAGAGATCACCGATCCCCAGGTTACCAGGGCTACTCTGAATACTCCCGAGGCCTTGGAGGGCCTGAACTTTATGATGACGGCCTTCAATGAGGGTTGGATGGGTGGACCCCATTTCAACTGGGGTGATGGTTTTGGATTTGAGACCGGAAAAGTCGCGATGAAATGGGATGGACACTGGGCTGTGCCGTGGGCTCGGGACGCGGTGCGATTTGACTGGGATGTCGCCCATGTGCCGAAAGGACCAGCAGGTCGAACCACGCTACTTGGCGCGACCTGGTATGGCGTTTATGCATATACGGAACATCCGCAGGAGGCAGCTGAGTTTGCCAAGTACCTTGTTACAGAAGGAAACAGGATCTATACTCGTCTTGGTGCTGTAGTTCCTTCCCGTTTCTCGATTATGAGTTCTGAGGATTTTCTTTGTCCGGATTTGCCGCCGAAGAACCGACATGTTTGGATGGAGGCAGCTCCTACCGGTAAGTGGCCTCCTCTTACGGATCGCTGGAGTCAACTGGTGGATGAAATGATGAGTCCCGAGTTGGAGAAGGCATTTAGAGGTGAGTGTTCTATCGAACAGGCGGTAGACCAAATTCAAAGAATGGCACCGTCAATCCTGCAACCATGATCGGCATATAGGGACCACATGGCGTCGCTTCTGATGCATTGTGGTCCCACAGAATACCTAGTTAAATGACTTCCGCGTTTCGAACAGGGGGGATAGAATGAGTGAAGGATGGGTATTACCTGTTCTTGTCATGGTCTTGATCTTTGGACTAGACGCGAATGCTTGGGCAATGGGACAAGTCTATGAAGGGGAGGCTTCGGGTAACATCCTGACTGGTAGAGCCCGCATTGTTCCTTGCGCCAACTGTTCAGGAGGTTGGAAGGTGGGAGACCTCTATCAGGGGAGTAGTCTGCAGTTTTGCGGGATTAGAGTTCCTAAGCCGGGTTACTATGAAGTACACATCGACTATATCTCAGGTGACCCAAGATCGGCATATATAAAGGTTAACAATGGTTCTAGGCAAAAGTATGACTTTCCTAGTACCGGCAACTGGCAGACCCTTAATACGCTGGTTCTTGTTCTGCATCTTGATCAGGAAGAAAACACGATTACCTTCTCAGATCAGAACTGGTACGCACCGGATATAGATCGGATTGTGATTGATTCGCCCATGGAAGATCTGGCCCTAGAAGACAGGGAGAAGCCTATTGACCTTGGGGAACGGATCTCGGTGACCCAAATTGGTCGGGTGGGTTTACAAGAACGAGAGTATGGGTTTTTAGTTTCCAACGGTGTTGTAACGATCTCCTACCATAAGGATGGCACTGCTTCATACTTATGGAACGATCAACCGGTTGTGACTGGTGCTTTCAGCAGAGCCAGATTGGAAAATCAGCCGAACGGGCAATACATTACCTCAAAGGACTATACGCAACGTCATTTTTCCTTCGGTTCCGTTAACAACGAAATCTTTGGGGATGGCATGAAGGTTTCCGTGATCAGTGAGCGGACGGGCCTGCCGACAATGGTTCAGTCTTATTACATATACGAAGACCTACCATGCTTTTTTACTCAAGTTGACCTGGTTAGTACCGATGTTTTTCCTCTTGCCACAAATCACCTTTCTCCGATGATGGTGCAGAACAGAGGTGGTGTAGATATTGGTGAATATGGTGATAACCGAGTCCTTGTGGTTCCCTTCGATAACGACAAGTGGTCGAGATATCAGGCTTGCTCAATAAACACTCCCTTCAATAATGAACTGTATGTTAGCTCGGAAGTAACGGCTATTTACGATAACGAAAGCAGGGTTGGGTTAGTTGTGGGTTCAGTGACCCATGATACGTGGAAAACCGGCATTTACTGGGCAGGTTCAAACCAGCGGCTAGATCAATTTGAGGTCTATGGTGGTTTCACCTCACCTACTTCGACCCACGATACACTTGCTCATGGAATCATCAAGGGGGAGAAGGTAGCATCGCCGCTGGTGTTCATTGGATTCTATGAAGACTATCGTTCGGGAT
Organism: Limnochordia bacterium; assembly: GCA_023230925.1. Classification (NCBI taxonomy): domain Bacteria; kingdom Bacillati; phylum Bacillota; class Limnochordia; species Limnochordia bacterium. The sequence continues at coordinate 18,846 of JALNWK010000047.1, read as the reverse complement.
TGGAAGAATACGGCTGGGCCAATGGAGCCATGAGCCCACCACTGGATTTTAGACCTGATGTACCAGATCAAGTGCCCTTCGGGTGGAACAGTTGGGGTGCACTAAAAGACGATGTTACACTAAAGACGATTATGCAAACGTCAACCTTTTTCAAGGAGCATTTGTCCTTGTTCAGTAATGAGGGGAATGTATATATCAACCTAGACTCGTACTGGGATAATCTGTCCGATACAGAGTTGGTGGAACTGGTGGCTTTCATCAAGCAAAACGGCCAAAGGCCGGGGATTTATTGGGCCCCCTTCGTCTATTGGGGAACCAACATGAACCAATTTGTCGAAGGGACAAATTACCGAGCAAGATACAAAGATATTGTACTTAAAGACCACGAAGGAAATATGCTGCCGACGTTAGACGGGGCCTATGCACTTGATCCCACGCATCCTGTAACCAAACAACGAATTGATCACTTCATCGGGCGTTTCAAAGACCTTGGTTTTCAGTATATTAAGCTGGACTTTCTCTCCCATGGAGCGTTGGAGGGAGTTCATTTTGATCCCCTTGTGCAAACGGGCATTCAAGCGTACAATCAGGGTATGTCCTATGTTGTGCAGCAATTAGCTGGGACGATGTTTATTAGTGCGTCGATTTCGCCCCTCTTTCCCAGCCAATACGCGCATAGCCGCAGGATCTCCTGTGATGTTGATGGCACCCTAGCACTCACCGAATATCAGTTGAATAACCTAACCTACGGTTGGTGGCAGCATGGGACTATATATCCATACACAGATCCTGATTATATGACTTTGGAGAAGGGTGGTTCACTTATCGTAGCCCAGACCCGGGTGAACTCCGCGTTGATCTCCGGTACGGTTTTCCTAAACTCCGACGATGTACGAAGTCAAGTTGCCCAGGAGTACATGAGACTTCTGCTTACTAACCGAAGGATCAATGAACTAGCTGCCCGAGGCCGAGTCTTTCGCCCTGTGGAAGGAAACACCGGCTCCGAAGCAGCGGATACTTTTGTTTGTCATAGCGACGACGTCGCATACCTTGCAGCTTTTAATCTCAGGGGCACGACTCCTTGCCAGAAGAGTATAGACTTAGCCCGTATAGGACTGAGTGATGAGGACACCTATCATGTTACGGATCTGTGGACCGGTGAAAGGGGGGAAGCCCTTGGTGTTCTTGAAACTACCCTTGCCCAAGGTCAGTCGAAGTTGTTTAAGTTTGAAAGACGATAATATTGATCTAGTTGGGAACGCAATGGCTGCACAAAAACCTTAATAGAGTCTATTGAAGAACTGGAAGTGGAACATCAAATACATGATGTTCTTGCGGGTATCGGAACTAATCTTGGTGGAGGGGGGCAACTATTATACGACCCACAATCTACGACATAGCCCGTGAAGGAGGTGTGTCCATAGCTACCGTCTCACGGGTGATTAACGGCAACTATCCAGTTGGGAAGAAAACGCGTCAACGTGTATTAAAGGCGATGAAAGACCTAGGTTATTCCCCTAACCATGTGGCAAGAAGCTTAGCCTTACAGAGCACTTCCACCATAGGCGTTGTCTGTACTGACCTTAAGAACCCATATTTTGTCGAAATGATTGAGCAAATACAGTTGGTTACCGCTGGCAGTTCGCTACAGCTATTGTTACAAAACACAAGTGTGGCCGAAAATGAGAGGGACGCAGTGCAATTATTGTTGGACCGGCGGGTAGATGCCATTATTTTCATCGCTCACCATGAGGAGCTGGACGATGTAGAGCATATTACATCGACAGCAAAGATGGTGCCAGTGGTCCTGATTGGCCAGGAATTACCTGGAACCAAGGTGATGAGTATCTGTGCCGAAGAAGAGCAGGGCATGTACACCCTCGGGAAGCAGTTACTTCAGCTTGGGCATCGCAACGTCTTATTTCTCGGTGGAAAGGAAGGAAGTCATCCAACTGAAGTCAAACTAAGGGGACTAAGAAATGCTTTCGCTCTAAACAATGATGTCCGATTGGAAGTGGAATTGACTGGATACCAATATACCGCGGCAAATGTCTTGGAAGACCGAATAGCAGGCGGATTACTTCAATGGTGTACGGCTATCGTAGCTGTCAGTGATTATGTAGCCATCGGAGCGCTAAACGTATTGGATGCCAACGGTATTAGAGTCCCAACTGATATTACAGTAACAGGATTTGACAATATATTCTGGGCGACTTGTGTAAGGCCGAAGCTTACAACAGTGGAGCCCAATAAAGAGCTGTTGGCTCAAAATGCTGTCCACGCAATCATGAATGCATTAGATGGCCAAGCCTCAATAGGGAAAGTACTGGTACCATCTGAGCTAATTTTACGAGGCTCACATCGGTCAATTATCTCAAAGTGAGATGTATTCAGCACAACTTACCTGTTTGAGCGCCCAGCAACAGTGTTTCTCCAAAAACGTTTAGGAGCAGCAAAAACTAAGTGATGAAGACCTCCTTTTAATGCATAGAGGCTCCGATTAGCTTAGGTTTGAGGGAAGAGGGGATCTAGCCTTTTGTCCAAATTCTACGCAGGGCGGTGAACCCAGTCAGTAAAAGAGATGGGAACACCGGCTACTACAGGATTCATGACCTAGACGAAAATCCTGGAACAAAAGGCTTGTGTTGGCAATGAGAATGTGCTAGTATATATATGAGGTTACTGATGCGTCTTAATTAACATCTTTATTTAAGCGACATGCTAAGAAATGCCAAAGATCAATCACGGTTAGTTTCAGGATTGTCCTCTGAAACAAATGGATGGATCATAGGGGACGGGAAGGTCGTTTATGGAGGTGGTCGATGAAGAAACGGTGTGTTTGGCATGTGGTGGCTGGGCGATTATAGTGACTAGTGATACAAGTCTTTACCTTTTGTGAGTTATGCACATATATAGTGGCTAATTACTAATACCGTGAGTAATGGATATATCATGGATTGAACGTGAACATATGTTTATCTGGAAATCCCAACAGGACATATTGAATATGCAGTATCGAATAATGAAGGTTGCATAACATGATTTGGCGTGTGATATATGTTTCATGAATATACAATATAACTAGCAAAGGGGTATGAATATGCCAGCTAAGGAATTGCGTTGTTGTCTTATGGTGCTACTATTGGTCGGACTTCTTGTAACGGTTTCCTCGGTTGTAGCGGCTAAGCAAGTGGAGCTTGTCTTCATGTACCGGACTGGAACCCAAGAGATGGCGTGGGCAACGGAGGTCATCCGCAGGTTCAATGAACAACATCCAGATATTCATGTAACAGGTTTGGCACAGGCATCGGGTGGAGGTGGTTCAGAATACGTTGAGAAACTAACCACTTTGATCATGGGCGGAACGCCGCCGGACATATTCTATGGGGCTTCAGACAAGAAGAGTTACATCCTAAATGGTTGGACCTTGGACCTTGCGAAATTTGTAGCCCGGGATAAGGCAGAACTAGATATCGATGACTTCTTCCCTGGGGTATGGGAGACTTTCCAAATTAACGGTGAATTCCATGGTGTTCCGCTAGGTGTTTGTCCCCAGTATTGTTTTTATAACAAGGATATGTTTCGCGAGAATGGTCTAAAATTACTTCCTGACGATTGGGATAGCAAGGAATGGACATGGCGGGATTTTGTCGACTATAGCAAGAAACTTACCATTGTAGATAATGAAGGTGTATATAGCCGAGTTGCCCTGACCTTTGCTAGTGAGTGGCACTTACCGGACATCTGCTGGATTTTCGGTGGTGATTGGGTTGACCCAGAAGCTTATGAGGCAGGCTATGCCACAAAGGTGGCTATGGTGCGTCCTGAGAACGTTAAAGCCTATGAGGCCCTCGCTGATTACTACGCCAACTATGCTGCAGCTGGTCCAGGCAAGGGTATTACTCCCTCGGGAAGTTCATTTTTCGGAGCCCAGGCGGCGATGCACTGGATTGGCGCTTGGTATTTGGATGCAGTGATCAATACTGCTCCAAGCTTTGAATGGGGTCTTGCACCGATGCCTCTTACCGAGACCCGTGCAAACACTCGGTGGACTGATCCTCTGTACGCTTGTGCGTATACTGAGCACCCTGCAGAGTGCTGGGAGTTTATCAAATTCGCCACTAATGCCGAATCCCAAGCTCTTTTCACCGAACTGACTGGCATGATTCCTGCACGGCAGGCTGCCATGGAGGTTTACATCGATCGGATCTCCTCGGCCTCTGGAATGACACCTTTTGAGGTGATGAACTCAGTCAGTGGAGCTTTGGCCCACTCCCGCACCGCTCTCGAGGAGGCCGTGCCCAATACGCACCGTGCCATGCAGCGGGTGGGGTACGAGACGGTTACGGCGATACTTAATGGCGAGATGTCTGCAGCTGCTGGTTTAGAAATACTACAAAGCAGAATCAATGCGGTCCTTGCCAGCGAGTAGCACATTGTCGTCAGACTAAGCTTAATCTGCCAGTAGACTGGCCAGGTGATGAGTGGGGACACCCACTCACCTGGCTAGTCGCGTATTCCACAGGGGGGGTTGTTGTGGCTAAAGTCTCCAAGATGGTATTGGTTATACTTCTTATCTTGGTTCTCCAGTTTACGGCGTATGCGGTCTCTTCATCTGAAGGTGTCATTGGTCCCACAGGTACTAAAGGGTTAACATATACGGTACAATCAATTACGACAAAGCAGGTTCTACCGAATCGAGGATTCAACCATGGATCCGTGTCAGATCAGTTAAGTGTTATAGCCACTCCCGGCGAATATGAATCGGCCAGTTTTATAGTAACTGCGGTACAAGATATTGAGTCTTTTTTCCCTCGGGTAAATGACTTAGTCAGTGAGGATGGAAAGAGACTAATTCCTAAAGAGAGTATTGACATCAAGTACGTGAAAGCCTGGTACCAAGCGGGAACGGCGTGGTGGGGACGGGATCAGGACAAGAGTAAACGGATTCTGGTGCCCGAGTTACTACTTAATGATCCGAATCTAGTTAAGGTTGATCTGGAGAAACAGGAAAACTATCTTAAGCTTTCTTTCCCTGACCGAGAGGAGTATACATGGATTAGTGACCCACGGGATCGCGGTGGACGTCTACAGTTTTTGGTCGAGGAGTTTCCAGTTCAAGATAGTTCTGTCCTTCTACCGATGGATATCCCCGCTGGGTGGAATCAGCAACTTTGGGTGACAGCCAGGGTACCGGAGGAGGCTGCTTCTGGTGTCTATCACGGGCAAATAGAGTTGTACGAAAATGGTCAAATTGTGGGGTCCATGCAGCTTAGTGTTACTGTGTTGCCCTTTACGTTATCCGAGCCATACTATACCTCTAGTATATATTACCGAGGGACCTTGGATATCCTTGGGAAGGGTTCGATCTCCTCGGAAAAGAAGTCTCGGGAGCAGTTTATTGCCGAACTTGAAGACATGATGGCCCATGGGGTAACAAATCCCATTGTATACCAACCATTAAGTTCCCTTGAAGAGGTTCTCAAGATACGTGATCAGGTTGGCATGGGAGGACAACCACTGTACTATCTTGGAGTACGGACATATAGTCCCGAAAGCCAAATCGCACAGACCCTTGACTTGGCTGAAAAGTATGACATACCTGAGGTATACTTTTACGCCATCGATGAGGCTTCAGGGGATGAATTGACGGCCCAAAGGAAAGATTGGATGCGGGTGCATGAACTTGGCGGCAAAGTGTTTGCAGCTGGTTGGCGGGCGGGTAACTTTGAATTAATGGGTGATATACAGGACCTACATATCAGGCATGACCGCTTAAGACTGGAAGAGGCGGCTAACTGGCACTCCGTTGGAGGTAAAATCTGGTCCTACGGTAACCCGCAGACTCCCGCTGAGGATCCTGAGCTGTACCGGCGCAACTATGGGCTCATGTTGTGGAGATATAACTATGATGGTGCCGCTACCTATGCCTATCAGGATGGGTTTGGCAATGTATGGAACGATTTCGATCATCCCACATATCGGGACCATAATTTTACCTACCCGACTGTAAATGGTGTGGTGGGTACCATTGCCTGGGAAGGGTATAGGGAAGCTGTGGACGATGTCCGTTATTTAACCACCTTGCTGAATAACATTGAAGAGGCTAAAAACTCCGAGAATCCCAAACTCTTGAAGGTTGCAGATCAGGCGGAGAAGTATCTAGCAAACATGAATGTCGCAGGTGACCTTGATACTATCCGCGCGGATATGATCTACTACATTCTCCAACTACAACAATCTGATTTTGCTTTTGCGGCCCCGTCTTTAGAACTAGACGAAGAGAAGGGTATTAGCTTCGACCCGAACCTAGAATCCGTCATACGAGATCTGATCAAGAAGCCTTCGGGACCGATTGTTCCCGCCGATGTAGCTACCATTACCACGATTGATGCTCGGGATAAGGGTATCAAGTCCCTTGAAGGGCTAGAGTATTGTGCATCACTTAGTGTTTTGCGTTTGGATCGGAACGATGTTTCGGATCTTAGTCCCCTGGCCCAAATTAGTGAGTTGCGGGAGATTATCTTGGATGAAAACCCGCGAGTGGTTGATATCTCACCCTTAGCCAATCATCCGAAGCTTTTCCGTCTGCGAATCCATCATACAAGCGTCACCGATTTCCGTGCTCTAGATGGACATACAGCACTAGAGAACATTGAGTATCATGGTGCCAAGATCACTGATCTTAGCACGTTACCGAATTTGCCGAGCCTAAGGGAGTTTCATGCGGGCTGGAGCAATCTTGAGAGTATAGCAGGCATTGAGCGGTTTCCTCGTTTGTGGCAGGTTATCGTGGGAAATAGCCGGGTAACTGACCTTGAGCCGCTGCTAAAACTGCCGGCGCTTAGAACGATTTGGCTTGATGTTACCCAACAAGAATCCGCAGTTGCCGAAACTCTGAAGGCGAAGGGTGTAACGATCAAGACACTGTAATCAGTTCATTGGAGAATCATGTACTTGGTTGCAATGTTTAAGTGCATCCCAAGGGCGGACAGTCTGTCGGCCTTTGGGATGCCAAAAGCCAACAAGAAGGGAGTGCGACAGTTGAGAAGCTGCAGAGTGATCATAGGTGTTGTTAGTTTGGTCGCTTGTCTGGTTCTTGTTTCAGGCTGTTTAGGTCCTGAGAAAGGAACGCTGAGTGGACTCATCAAGGATAGTGGTGATCCAGTAGTGGGAGCTACCGTTTTCATCCCCGCATTGAAACTTACTACAATCACCAGTGCAGAGGGTGCGTATAGCTTTGATAAGGTCTCCTCGGGTACTCATACTATGGTGGTTTACAAGGATAATGAATTCCTTGCCGTTATGGAGAATGTGACTGTAGATGAAGCGGAGAGTGCTACCGTTAATATCAAAGTTGACGAAGCCAAAAGCAGGGAAGTAACGGGTACTGTTTCGGTTAAGTATGGAGAAGACGTGCTCGCTGGAGCTACAGTCTTTCTATCCATAGGAAAGTACAATGTGAGTCAGAACACCGATGAAAAAGGAAGATTTGTTTTTCCGTCCGTACCCTTTGGAGACTATCTTGTAAAGGTAACGCTAGATGGCGTGGATATTTATGAGGAATCATTCGTGGTAGATAGTACGGGGGAGTTAATAGTCAAAGCTTCCGTTGTGGTATTAGATCCCAATTTAGAACAGAGTGTGCGCAACATGATTAGTAAACCAAAGGGTGTATTACTGGCGGAGGATGTTGCTGGGATTGAAAAGATTGATGAGCGAGACAAAGGAATCAAATCACTTAAGGGCTTAGAGTATTTTTCATCATTAGGTTACTTGCGTTTGGACCGGAACGATGTTGAAGATTTGAGTCCACTGTCGAAGATCAGTGGATTACGAGAGATTATTCTAGACGAGAATCCGCGTGTTGTGGATATTAGTCCCTTGGCGAATCATCCGCATCTGCACCGTCTTAGGATCCATTACACCAGTGTTACTGACTTCACGGCCCTGAAAGGACATGCGGCATTGCAGAACATTGAGTATCATGGTGCTAAAATAACTGATCTTAGTACTTTACCGAGCCTGCCAAATCTAAAAGAGTTTCACGCCGGCTGGAGTGTGCTTGAAAGCATAGCAGGAATTGAGCGGTTTCCCCAACTGTGGCAGGTTATCGTGGGGAATAGCCGGGTCACTGACCTTAGCCCGCTACTGCAACTACCGGCGCTTACAACGGTCTGGCTAGATGCTGGACAACAAGAAAAATACCCGGAGACTGTTCAAGTACTTCAAGCAAAGGGTGTGACCATTAAGACACTATAAGAGTATCGGTTGAGTATTGTTACCTGAGCAGATGTGAGTCACATATGGTGAAGACTAATGTACATAAAGGATTACTCTTCCTTTGGTGCGCATGCCTAAGGAGGCTGGTAGACAGACTAGAAAGGAGTGCAACAGTTGAAAAACAATAAAGTAGTCATGACGGCGATTGGTTTGTTAAGTTGCGTGGTTCTTCTGTCAGGTTGTCTGAATTTGTTCGGTCCCAAGGAAGGAACAGTGAGCGGATTTGTTAAGGCTGGTGCAGACCCAGTTGTTGGTGCTATCGTCTCTATTCCCGGGTTGAATCTTTCTGCTGTAACGAATGCACAGGGAGCGTATAGCATTGGCGAAATCGTCTTTGGTAGTTATGTGTTAGTAGTCTATAAAGATGACGCGTTTCTCGCCGTAAAGGAGAATGTTACTGTTGAAAAAGGAAAGGACAAAGTCACCTGCAATATTAACCTCGACGATGTTGAGTGCATTGAAGAATTGCATGGCTCTGTCTCAGCTGGATACGGGGGTGCCCTTAGTGGAACAACCGTCTCCCTGTCAATAGGTGAATATAGTATGAGTGTAGTGAGTGATGAGGCTGGAGAGTTTATGTTTTCTGAGGTACCCTTCGGGAAATATGCTGTTAGGGTCATCCGGAATGATGTGGTGGTTTACGAAGCGTCAGTTACGGTAAACGCTTCTACAGAGTTAGAGGTCGTAGTGAACTATGTAGTGAAGCTAGATCCTAACCTAGAAACCGTTGTGCGCACGAAAATCGATAAGCCCGAGGGTGATCTAACGCCGGAGGATGTGGCGGGTATTGAGGTTCTGGAGGCAAAGGACAAGGGTATTACATCCTTAAGTGGTTTACAGCATTTTACTGCACTGAGGGTCTTGAAAGTCGACGAGAACTCCGGAATAACCGATGTAAGTCCCCTTGCGACCATTACCACATTGCAGGAGGTTTTTGTAAACAAGTGCAGTATCACCGATCTTAGCCCATTAGCGGGGCTTCCCAACCTGTTTCGATTGGAGTTCAATAACATGTCCGTGACAAGTTTGGCTGCCTTCGAGGGACATACGGGGCTTAGAAACATTATGTGTCATTCAGCACAATTTACTAGCATAGAGCAACTGCCGAACTTGCCGAACCTGGAGGAATGGATCCAAGGATGGGCTCCTCTTGCTAGCATTGCAGGGATATCAACGAAATTCCCGAAAATGAAGAAGCTGAACATACCCAGCACGCCAGTATCTGACATCACGGAACTACTGCAACTAGAGCATTTACAGGGAGTTCAGCTTCCCAGCGCCCTAAATAGCGATCCTGAACATCCTGTAGTCAAACAATTACGGGATAAGGGAGTCAACGTCACATTCGGGTAAGATAGAATAAGAAGCGTTGTGCAACGGACTTGAGCGCATCGGTACCTACAAGCCAAATGCCGTGGCGGTGGCGAAGGCCTTGTATATCGATGCGCTCTTCAGTAATCGTTTCTAGTGACTACCAGCCAAGCATGTAGACATTGGTCCGATAAGGAGTGGATAGATGGTGCGAAGATCCCGTTTACTGTATCTTGGTCTGTGTTCAGTAGTTGTAGTACTGAGTCTTGTTGTGGATATGCCTGTAAGGGCGCAGGAGAGGATTCTGTACGAGTACACAGAGAGCTTTGAAGAGGAAGATCCTTTTTGTTTCTTCATGTCCGACGGTGAATACACGGTGAACTACAAGGGCTTAAGTAGTGACGTAGCCTATACGGGAGTGCGCTCCTTCAAGCTTGATGTGACCATAGACAGCGGTTCGTTTGTCTATTGGACCATTCCCGTATCCGTGCCGGCGGAGGGTAATCTTGCCTTTCGGGCGCGCATCCTGCGCCCTGAACCAAGCCAAGGCCGAGTTGGTTTGGGACTTCAGGCCACAGTTGCCCCAGTGAATTATTCAAGGACCCGTTCCTTTTGGGAATATGGCTCAACGGGTCATACCTGGGAGAAATTCGAGTACACGGGGGTCAATTCTTTTGCCAAAGGAACGGCACTGTCGTTTGCTTCGAAGGAAATGTGGCGAGGGAAGACCGAGGAAGTAGGATGTTATATCAATCAGGTTTTGCTGATGCTCCATGGACAACCCGGTGACCGGATTGTCTGTTATCTGGATGCTGTGGAACTATCTGGACAGGTACCCGATGTGCTCCGTTACGAAGAGACTGTTGCTCAACGTTGGAGCTCGGTCACAACAAGGTTGTTAGAGCAACTTGCCACATGGCAGTCGCGTATGGATTATGTGGAGAGCGTGTTAGAAGGTGATGCTTCACAGGTACCTTCTGAGATATATCAGGAGGCGCGGGATAGGTATGGCCTTGTGGATGAATTACTGGCACAAATTCGGGCAAGGGGTTGGATCTTGTCAGAGGAACCTCAAAGGGTCGGTTTGGTATTGGCGGAACTAGAAAGGATGACAAACCTTATGGTGACACTCGCAGAGAACAAGGGGATAGGCGAAAGTGGTGGTACGGGGATTATCTACGTGGTGCCTCCGATCTCCACAGTTAAGATTCTTCCTACAGATCGTCCTGAACATGGTGTGATATCAAAGGACGTAAAGATGGTCGCAACCCCCGGAGAATTTGAGCCAGCAAGCTTTGTCGTGTTCGCCGTCGATGACATTACTAGCTGTCGACCTACACCCGGTGATCTTGTCGGCGAATCGGGTATTATTCCTGCTTCAGCGGTGGACATCAAGATTGTGCAGCGTTGGTACCAAGCGGGAACTGCTTGGTGGGGCAGAGATCAGGACAAGAGTAAGCGTGTATTGGTGCCGGAACTTTTGGTCAACGATCCCACCTTGGTTAAGGTTGATTTGGAAAAGCAGGAAAACTACCTAAAGCTTTCCTTTGCGAGCCGTGAGGAATATGTGTGGATCAGTAATCCGGCCGATGTGGGAGGGCGGCAACAGTTGTCCATTACCGCTTGGCCGGTTAAGGATAGTCCAGTATTGCTTCCCGTGGATATTTCTGCCGGAAGGAATCAACAATTTTGGATTACCGTTAAGGTTCCCGAGGATATCTGTCCTGGGGTCTATACGGGACCGGTTTACCTATATGGTGATGGAGGTATGCTAGGGGAACTGAGTATCAGCTTACGGGTTCTTCCCTTTACCCTGACGGATCCATATTATACCTCAAGCACCTACTACCGTGGAGTCCTTGATCTTAATGGACCTGGAACCATATCCTCTGAAAGGAAATCACGGGTGCAGTTTCTAGCCGAACTACGGAATATGATGGACCATGGCATCACCAATCCAATTGTGTATCAGCCTTTGAGCACCCTTGAAGAGGTTTTGAAGATTAGAGAAGAGATTGGCATGGGCAATCAACCATTGTACTATCAAACAGTGCAAACCCATGATCCCATATCGTCAATCAAGAAGACCTTGGAACTAGCAGAGAAATACAACATTCCTGAAGTGTACTTCTATGGTATTGATGAGGCATCAGGGGATGCATTAGTGGCTCAGCGAGACAACTGGATCAGAGTGCGTGAAGCTGGCGGCAAAATATTTGCTGCAAGCTGGCGCGATGGCAACTTCGAATTGATGGGCGATATACAAGATCTGCATATTAGACACGATCGCTTAAGACCTCAGGAAGCGGCTAACTGGCACTCGGTTGGCGCAAGAATCTGGTCCTACGGTAACCCGCAAACGCCCGCCGAAGACCCTGAACTGTACCGACGCAACTATGGACTAATGATCTGGACACACGATTATGATGGAGTTGCCACCTATGCGTACCAAGATGGGTTTGGAAACATCTGGAATGACTTTGACCACCCATCGTATCGAGACCACAACTTCACCTATCCAACTGTGGATGGCGTAATTGACACTATTGCATGGGAGGGCTATCGCGAAGGTGTTGATGATGTGCGGTACCTTACTACATTACTCGAGTCTATCGAGGCGGCTAAAGACACAAAGGATGCGGAGCTGTTAAGCCGGGCGGAAGAGGCCGAAAAGTATTTGGCCAAACTGAACCCGGTTCGTGATCTTGATGTTATTCGCGCCGAGATGATTTACCACATTCTAAGGTTACGAAAGGATCCTCTATCTGAAGAGTTTACACCTACTCTGTAACCGTGAACCATTTAGATAGACTGGTTGTGATAAGGGGCTATCATCGGTGAGTTTAGCCCCTTATTGTGTCTTTAGTATCTGCTAAGTGAATGAACCGCTGTCATCGAACTAGTGGGAAGCTCATCCCTAGGCCAGGACGTTGCCAGTAGCGGTAGAGTCTAAAAGAGAGAAGATCAGGCCAGCAATCGCCAAAAAGTGCAAAGGGTCCGGTGGTGTAAGAATGAAGTATACGGGAAAACAACTGGTGGCACAGCGCAATGAAGAGACCCCGTCAGATGGCGAGGCTGGCTATGATTATGATATAAGAACACTAAATGCTAGTTGGAGCCATGTACGGGTCCCTACGCACGGTCTTTTGAGAGGGTTTGCGCCAGCGGGTTAATCTGGCGTCAGCCTATTGATATATGGAGGCCTATGTTCTACACTAAAACGATCTGAAATCAGGGTCGATCCCGCAAATTATGGGTAGAGTCTCTTCCCGGCGACCGGTGGATACGCCACAATCGGTGGGTGGTGCTGACTTGAAAGGACCAACGAGTATCGCAATACTGGTTTTTGCTGTCGTGCTAGCCAGCCTACCCTGTGGACGAGTGCTTGCAGCTACAGATAGTATCGAAGTTGAGTTTCAGGGGCAGGTAATCTACCAGTTCAGACAGGACCTGCTATACATAGATGGTGGAGTTCAGATCAGATATGGGCACGTGACAATTGCAGGTCAGCGGTTACTAGTGAATCTGGCTGACAACTGGATCCGGGTAGAAGGAACAGTGCTACTGATACTACCGGCCGGTGAGGCTGCAGGCGAGAAGCTTTATTATGATCTAAATAGCGGGGTTTGGTCGTTGTCTGATGCCCAAGCATCGATAGTTCTGCCCGAATCCAACGGCTCGGTCTATCTATCTGGGGAGCGGTTTGATGGCGATAACGACCGTTTGGTTGTGGTCAAAGGTGCAGCCACTACCTGTTCCCAAAGTCAACCCCACTATCATCTTGCTGCGAAGAAACTAGAGATTTACCCGGGAAGTCATCTCATTATACGGAACGTGGTGTATAAAGAAGGTAACATCCCTCTGTTTTATTGGCCCTATCTGAGACTGCCAATTAGTAAAGAAGCCAGCCTCTACCTACCGGAGATTGGCCGCACCGCGGTGGGTGGCTGGTTTATCGGCTGCAAATGGTATTACCAGCTGGATGATTACTTATCGGGTCTGCTCATCGGGCAATATCATCAACTAACCGGAGTAGTATTGGGTGCCACTGGTTATTACGCATTAGGTAAGGCCCACAACGGGCAACTATTGATCGAATATAGACAAAGTAGAATCACCAACGGAGGGCAATTACGGGGTGGTTTTGGTCATGTTCTCGAGTACGGACCTGTGGTATTAGGCGGGAACATGGAAAGAAACATGAATTTTGTCCGGAAGAAGCTCAGCCAAGATATCCTGCAGGCGGATTTCATGGTAAACGCGGTAACACAAAAGATATCGGCAAACGTTGGGACAGTATATAAGCTTACGAAGACCAGAACCACGGTTACCGAGCGATTGCGCAGTGACGTAAAGCTATCATTCCAACCGAGCGGCAGTTTCAATTTGGACGGGAGTATGGACAAACAGACCAATCACGCTGGCGGCAGCATAAGCAGCAACTCAGTGCAGGCCGATCTTAATTTGAGCAGAATAGCACAGATGACAACAACCAACGCCGGGTTAATATACAAGCTGAAGGAAACAAAGACGAGAACTACGGCGCGTCTAAGCAGCGATGTGAAGGTATCCTCACAGTTGGGTAGCCGTTTTGATCTGAATGGAAGCATGGAAAAGCAAAACAGCTACAGTAGCAACATACTACAAGTTAATCTTGATTTGAGGGGTGTAACACCGAGGACATCGGCGACTTTCGGGGTAAAACACAAGATACAAGAAACAAAGACAAAGACCATGGAGCAACTAGCCGGTGATCTTGAGTTATCAGGCCGCCTGGACAGCCGCTGGATTACCAATTACCAAGGTAGCTACAGATTCAAACAAAGCAGCGAAGCGGTTCCTACTCACCCGGAATATCAGATTATGCTTACTAAAAGCCAAGGGAGTTACCGGGCTGAGCTATTATTCGAGCATAAGCTTAATCCCAATGGCGTAACGGAAACGTGCGAGTACGTGAGTAGGCTACCGGAATTGAGTCTGACTACAAGGAAGCTGGAACACGCGAAGGAGTGGCCCCATGAGTATACGTTAAGATTAGGGCGGTATCGGGTGGAACCCGGTGGAACGGAAGCAATTAGGTCGATGTTAGAGCTAAATCTAAGTAATAAGCCCTACCAGCTTACCGGTAGCACCAGACTTGTTCTAGGCAGTACGTTAGGCATCAGCATCTACAGCTTAGGTACGTGCTATTTCCGCATCAATCCAAGGCTCGCCTTTCACTGGTATCCATGTGCCGGTTTGAGCACAAACTCAGTTCTTCAATTACAACAAGCTGTTGGGGAGAGCCCACTGGCCTTCGAGAGGGTATCTTCTTCTCAAAGCTTAACCAGTCAGTTAGCCTACACAAAAGAAAGAGTGGATTGGTCTTTATGCGGAGGCTACGACCTTCATAGCGATCGGTTTCAAAATGTGGAGGCCTGCCTGGAGCTAAGGGATTCCCCAGAGAGGAATGACTGGACGTTAGGTCTTTCAGCTGTGTTTGATCCGTACCGAAAGAGAATGATGTGTATTGCCGGTTCATTTCAGGACAGAATTGATCATGAACAAAACATCAACTTAGAGGCAAATTACAACCTGGCCAGACAAAGGGTCGATCGTCTCAACGCCCGGATTAACATCAAATTTGGCAACGTGTGGATGCAGGCCGGAGCCGAGATCCCAAGACTCAAAGGCACGAATATATCTTTTCTGTTGCGGAACACCGAGCAGGAACACGGTTGGAAAGTGGGTTTATCCGGTGTCTTCAACCCATACATCAATGCATTGGTGTCCGTAACTGGTCTTCTGGAAAAGGAATTTGCACAGGAACAAAGCATAAGAATCGGAGTCAGCCATAATATCCTCAAAAGGCGGCTCGATGCCTTCGATGTCCAACTTAAGATCAGGCTCGGTGACACGTGGAGACTAGTTTACTCGGGGATTTACAGAGGCTATGAGGATAAATGGCACCTAGGGGATTTTACTTTGGTCAAGGACCTCCATTGCCGCGAATTGGCCCTTCGCTATAACCAAATAGAGGACATGTTCTGGATGGAGTACCGCATTCATGCCTTCCCGCAGGAAAAGCTGAAGTTTGGGATTACCGGTGAGCAGTTCATGTTTGATGCCGAAGGTTGGGAAGACCTACTTTTGGAAAAGGTGCCGTAGAGAGAAAGGCGCATGCAGGTTCTTTGTATAGACATCGTTTTGCCGCTAATTAGACTTTATTAGGGGGGCTTAGAGTTGATGATAAGAGCGTACAAGATAATACTCATCTTGCTTATCATGATATCACTTTTGTCTACCGCATGTTTTTTCAATAAGGAAAGCCCATTTGATCCGAGAGATCCTTGGACCCCTGGTCCCTGGCACCCTGTGGATTTCTCTAAAGCGTTAATACATAGGGTAAATCCGATTACAACTTACAGGGTTCTACCCAATCAATCGTTTGGCCACGGGACCCTCACGGATCAGTTGACAATTATGGCTACTCCTGGCGAATTTGAACCGGCCAGTTTTGTGATCACTGCGGTGGGGCATTCCGGATCCTTTCTACCACAAGCAACCGACCTAGTCGCTGAAGGCGGGGTAGGAGTAATCCCCAGTGAGAATATTGAAATTAAGTATGTAAGAACTTGGTTTCAAGCAGGAACGGCGTGGTGGGGCCGGGATCAGGACAAGAGCAAACGAATCTTGGTGCCCGAGTTATTAGTGAACGATCCTGATCTGGTTAAGGTTGATCT
Source organism: Limnochordia bacterium (assembly GCA_023230925.1). Taxonomy (NCBI): domain Bacteria; kingdom Bacillati; phylum Bacillota; class Limnochordia; species Limnochordia bacterium. The sequence goes on along the minus strand of JALNWK010000047.1, from coordinate 2,530 downwards.
CCCAACCCAGCAGAATTACCTTAAGCTCACTTTCCCAAACCGTGTGGAGTATGTAAATATCAGTGATCCGCAGGATCGTGGGGGGCGTCTGCAGCTATCGGTTGCAGAGTATCCTGTTAAGGACAGTCCTGTTCTTCTGCCGGTGGTCATTAGTGTTGGTCAGCATCAGCAAGTTTGGGTGACGGTGAGAATACCAAAGGAGGCTGATTCTGGTACCTACCGTGGACTAATCGATTTGTATAAAGATGAGGAGTACATTGGAAGCATACAGCTTAATGTTACCGTTCTTCCATTTGTCTTATCCGATTCATATCATACTTCCAGCATTTATTACCGTGGGACTCTAAATCCGGGTAGTCCTGGAACGATATCCTCAGAAACAAAATCCCCAGTTCAGTTTCAGGCCGAATTGCAGAATATGATGGACCATGGTGTGATAAATCCAATCGTGTACCAACCTCTAAATTCTTTAGAACAGGTCCTTCAGATTCGCCAAGGGATTGGCATGGGTAGGCAACCCCTGTACTATTTGGGCGTTCGTACGTATAGCCCATCAAGTGATATTACACAGACCCTGCGTTTAGCCGCTGCGTATAACATACCTGAGGTGTACTTCTATGCAGTTGATGAGGCTTATGGAGAACAATTGACAGCTCAGAGACCGGACTGGATTCGAACAAAGTCTCTTGGTGGCAAGGTATTTGCCGCCGGTTGGCGGGATGGCAACTTTGAACTAATGGGTGACTTACAGGATCTGCACATTAGACACGATCGCCTAAGACCTCTTGAAGCGGCCAACTGGCACTCCGTTGGAGCCAAAATTTGGTCCTATGGTAACCCGCAGACTCCCGCTGAGGATCCTGAGCTTTACAGACGAAACTACGGATTAATGCTTTGGACACACGATTATGATGGAGCTGCCCCTTATGCGTATCAGGATGGGTTCGGAAATATATGGAACGACTTTGATCATCCCACGTATCGAGATCACGTCTTTACCTACCCAACCGTAGACGGTGTAATTGATACCATTGCGTGGGAAGGGTATCGGGAAGGTGTTGACGACCTCCGTTATTTGACTACGTTGCTTGAAGCCATTCAGGAGGTCAAAGCATCGAGTGATCCCGAACTCCTGCAAATGGCGAAGCAGGCGGAGCAGTATCTGAGTGCGATGAATCCCGCCGGTGACCTTTACAGCATCCGTACGCAGATGACTAATTATATTCTGAAACTAAAGCAACTGGATGCCCAAATCCCTCCCGGGGGAGAAGACGGTATTAGTTTTGATCAAAACTTAGAACCTGTCATACGGGAGTTGATTGGAAAGCCTTGGGGAGCAATTCTGCCCGCCGATGTAAGTGGCATTACCAACATTGATGCTAGGGACAAAGGTATCACATCCTTAGAAGGGCTGCAGTATTGTGCATCACTAAATGTCTTGCGCTTACAAGGAAACGATGTTCGAGACTTGAGTCCGTTGTCCGAGATCAGCGGGTTACTAGAGGTCTTTCTAGATGACAACACGCAGATTACCGATATTTCGCCTCTGGCGAATCATCCGTACCTTCACCGTCTAAGAATCCATCGCACAAACGTTACCGATTTTCGGGCATTTGATGGACATACCGGACTAAGGAATATCGAGTATCACGGGGCCAAAATCACTGATCTTAGTACACTACCGAGTCTACCAAACCTACGCGAGTTTCATGCGGGCTGGAGCCTTCTCGAGAACATATGGGGAATTGAGCGTTTCCCACTTCTGTGGCAGGTTGTCGTGGGACATAGCGAGGTAACAGACCTGGAACCACTATTGAGCCTGCCAGCGCTAACAACGGTTTGGCTTGATGCTACACAACAACAATTGCCCGTTGCTCAAACCCTCAGAAACAGGGGTGTGACTATTAGGACATTATAATGTCTTGCGTCTTTATGAACGGTACGTGGCACATGACGTGGGGTACGAGTGGTCGATCATTTCCTGTACCGAAGGTGATGCTCGACCATAGAAGGATAGCTGCTATACTTTATTCTGTGTTTCCAGTAGTACCTAGATAGGTAAAGCCCTTGCTGTCTATACCACGGGGCAAGCGGGGACGTCTGGAGGGGCGAACAACGACGCTTCAGAATGGACCTTCTGCTGGATACTATGGGCAAACTGCACAGGCTCTATGCCTCAGCTTAGAAACGATGGCCCCGCAGCACCCGGGACTTTTCCCAATTACCCTTCATAGCGTACGTTTTGTGAGTCACGATTAAGGTATTCGCATCCCTAAAGTCCATATCCTGTGGTGGATAGGCAATATATGGTTGGAACGCGGTAAACCTCAACCCGGTTGAGCTGGTCTCCCTGCAATAGGGGGATCTACCTATAGGCATGCTTATGTCATAAAGTTACAGAGAAAGTCTTCAACCTAGATCAGGCAAGCTGATTTGCCAAGGCTGATAGTATTGCTAGTTTGCATGGCCTTTCAGGATCACAAAAAGTGAGTAGATTTCTTTAAGTTCGTATGGCGATAGTCTCTTCCTT
>JALNWK010000046.1 GCA_023230925.1 Limnochordia bacterium | reverse complement strand
GCGGTGAAATGCGTAGATATCAGGAGGAACACCAGTGGCGAAGGCGGTTCTCTGGACTGTAACTGACGCTGAGGCACGAAAGCTGGGGTAGCGAACAGGATTAGATACCCTGGTAGTCCCAGCCGTAAACGATGGATACTAGGTGTAGGCATCGAGGAAGATGTCTGTGCCGCAGTTAACGCATTAAGTATCCCGCCTGGGGAGTACGGTCGCTACGCCAGAAATCCCACCCAGTACGTAACCTCAGACTATGGAACAAAACATCAGGTAAGCATTCACGGACTGCAGCCCGAGCGCACATATACATATTATATCAGTCCTATCATCACCACCCTTTTCCCGGAACCTGATAAGAAAGTAGAGCTGACCAGGGTGTTTAAAGAATTTGCCGATCTCGATGTTTTATACATCTCCCGGACACCTCGGTATGAGCGTTTTACGGTAATTTACGATGAACATGGTCCGGCTAGCTATTCCGGAGGACTGTGGCCAAGTGTGGGTACAGAGGTGTTGTTTACTGCTGTTGTAAGTAACAAAGGGAACCTTACTAGCAGTCCCCTTATCTATCAATGGTGGATTGACGATCAGCTTGTAGAAAGCGGATCCCATCCTGCAATGCCACCGGGCCACAGGCAGGAATTCAGTATTCCTTGGCAGTGGCAGGAGGAAGCAGGGCAGGTTCAGTTTGTTGTACTGGCCGAGGATGTGAGTAATGAGCTTTCGGAGCGGAATAACTCCCGCAGGATTTGGACCGATGCTTTGAGTTTCAAATTCTTTGTGGAACCAGGGGTCTATGAGGTCTTTAATAGTTTGAAGAACATGACGGGTACCTATTCCTTTGAGGATTGGGCCTGGGCTCACATTGACCGCATGGATGGGATGTTTGAGCAGTGCGGTGTTGTGGAGTCGGTGTTCATCGATGAAGTGGAAGTTGTAGATAACCTTCCCAACGTGGGAGAACATGCGCCCTTGGCACTGGAGTGGGACGGAAGATGGGGCTGGGATGATCGGGAATGGACACCAAACAAGATTGAACGGGAAATGGGGGCTGTGCAATACACATTGATCCATGAACTGATGCATCAGCTTGGGATTATTGATGAGTATAACTTCAACTTCGATCCAAACTACCGGGACCGCAACGAGGTTAATCAAGAGATCTTTTGGTATCCCTACAAAGGAATTATGAATGATCTCAACAGTCGTACTCTATCTTCGCATACCCAGAATGCCCTGAATGCCAACAAGGGATTCCGCAGGGGGTTTTTTGGTGAGTACCTGTACGATCTTCCCCGGCATAATACGATTATTCTCAAGGACCAAGAGGGAAACGTACTGTCCCATGCCAAGATTAAAATCTACCAGACTGATTCCAATCGGATACTAAATGAGCCTGTTATCGAGGGAATGACCGATGTTCATGGACGTTTTATCCTGCCCAATCGGGAAATCTCCAAGGAGATCATCACACCGACAGGGCATCAACTCCGGGCGAATCCCTTTGGTCACATCAATGTAGTCGGTCTGAATGGGTTGTTCCTATGTGAAGCCCAAATAGACGGAAATAAGGTCTATGGTTGGTTAGGTATTTGGGAGTTTAACCTAGCATACTGGAACGGAAACGAAGAGGAAGCAGAGTATACCGTTGTAGTACGCTAGGATTAGCAGCACAGGAGGTGATACTTGTTTTACTGTTGTTTTAGGAAAACACCCCGCTAGAAAACCAACAAGGAGGATGATCTTACATGGGTAAACTAATTCTGATTTATTGACGCTTCGCACAGTCTGTCTACAAGGTAAAACACCAAAGGAGTGGTGAGAATGCGAAGGGTTTTTCAGATGGTGTCGATACTTGTTGTTCTGTTTCTGATCCCGGGCATTACTGCAGCTGCGATGATAGAGCTGGAGTTGGTATCTTGGGATGATCCATCGGGTCAGGAGATCGTTAGGCAAGCACTGGATGAGTTTGAGAGCCTTTATCCTAACATAAAGGTTAGTAACAGACAGATGCCCGACTATAAGGATTCATTAATTGTACAGCTCCTCACCAATACTGCCCCCGATGTTTATGTAGTGGGGGATTGGGATTACCCTGAGTTTTGGTGGCAGGGGTTTACTGCAAATCTGAATCCTTATATCGAGGAGTTCGGTATTGACAAGACACAGTGGATACCCACAATTCTAGCTTCACATACGATCAATGGGAACATTCATGTACTGCCCAAGGACTTCTCAACTATTGCCACGTTATATAACGCAGATCATCTAAACGGGGCCGGGTTAGCATATCCTGATCCTGACTGGAATTGGCAAGAGGCCTTACACATGGCCAAAAAGCTTACTATTGTGGATCCTGCAACACAGCAAATTGAAAGGTACGGTATTAGTGCTCCACCTACCTGGGCGAACCTGGCGTGGTCCTTCGCCAATGCCGCAGGAGTACCCATTATGGATGAGAACATGTCTACGTTTATCGGGCATCTTGATCATCCTAAAGCCATCGAGGCCATGCAGTTTGCCGTTGATCTGATTGTCAAAGAGCAGGTTGCTCCTGGCCCCGCCCAAGGTTGGGACGTTGATCTGTTTGTAAACCAAAAACTAAGTATGATTTTGTATGGTCCTTGGGGTATGTCAGAGTGGAAGGAGATACACAAAGACCTTGACTTTCGATCAGTTCAAGCCCCTTACTATGGGCCTGGTCGCACCACTGCTCTTATGCAAGCCGGTTGGGCAATGAACCCAAGTATTAAGGACCCGACTAGGGCTGAGGCCGCTGCCAAGCTGGTTCTTTTCCTAAGCGGACCCCGAGGACAGTATTACATGGCCCGATGGGCTTTGCCCTCAACACCTGAGACGGCTTTCGAGCTTGGTATCCATGAGGATCCCTACTTCCTGCCCTTTTTTGATGCAGCCTACGATGCCTACTTGCCATACTGGATCTACGTACCGGAGTTTGGCAATATCCTAGGTGGCCGATGGGCATCGATCGTTGATAGTGCTATTCGGGGTGAGAAGCCGTTAGCGGTAGGTATTGAAGAGATCATTGGACCGGCTGAGGCTGCACTACAAGAGGTAAGAGACTACTATAACATGGACTAAGAGGAACCCCTTTAATCGGAACAAGGTCCTCGGAGCGTTTTTTGCTCCTAGGACCTTTCCTGCTATAATATGACTATGGTTCTGCTAATGAAAGAGTACAAGAGTTAGGGGTATACAACTGTGACGACTCAAAGCGGGAAGAGGGTTCTTATCGTACGCCACGGCGAAACAGCATATAACCTGCAAAGAAGGTATCAGGGTCAGAAGGACATTCCCTTGACTTCCCGGGGGTTAGCACAAGCTAGCGCCTTAGCTAAGTACCTAGAGGATGAACCCATACACTATGTGTTTAGCAGCGACTTGTCTAGGGCAGAGGACACGGCTTGGTTAATTGCCAAAGGAAAGAACCTTACGGTAGTTATTCTCGAGGAACTGCGGGAACGCACCTATGGTGCTTGGGAAGGGATGACCTTTGAGGAAATGAGTGATCAGTATCCTGACGAGGTTGCAAAATGGCAGAAGCGTCCCTTTTCCTATGCACCGGGTAGGGGGGAGTACTTCTTTCAAGTACGTAGCCGTGCTAGAAAGGCATGGGAGATAGTGCTTGGATCCATGTCCCAAGGACAGACGGCGGTCATGGTTACTCATGGGGGATTAATGATTGCTCTGTTCTCCTACCTACTTGGGATCAAGAATGAGTATGTGTTTCGTCTTAAGCCCGCTAATGCCTCTTTAAGCATTGTGGTGGTCAACCACGATCGACCCGAGTTGCGTTTATTTAATGAGACGTGTTTTTTGGAGGACCTAGATACAACGGTATAGAAATAGGATATATTCGATTAGTTTAGTTCGGAGGAGACACCATGGGTCAATACATGATATATCTTTCCCTGATTGTCATAGTGGCTCTTTTCTACCAGGGTAAGTTTATCTATCTTCTGCTCTACACCTTACTCTTGATGTATGCAGCCTTGCCCCGGCTTATAGATTACGCCCTATCCCATTTGGTGATCCGGCGTGAGCTATCGGATAACAAAATATTCTATGGGGATACCACACAAATCAAGCTTGAAGTGCATAATCCGACTCTGGTTCCCTTACCCTTTGTAATGTTACATGAACGAGTCTCCCCGGATCTTGCGCGACCGGCTTTGTTTAAACATGTATCCTTCATAGCTCCGCGGGGAACGACCTATTATGAGTACACAGTAAAGGGACAAAGGAGAGGACTGCATGCCATTGGTCCTCTCCTGGTAGAAGTCGGCGATCCCTTTGATATTCACAAAAGAGCCGGGAAAATGGCCAAACTAGACCATCTTTTGGTGTATCCAAAGGTCCATTCTGTTGCAAATCTGGGTCTGCCCTCTAGGCTACCCTTTGGCGCGGTTAAGACCAAACAGCGTATCTTTGAGGACCCTAGCCAGATGATTGGTGTACGTAGCTATGCCGCCGGGGATCCCTTGAAGAGAATTCACTGGAAAGTATCTGCACGGGTGGGGACACTTCAGGTCAAGCAATACCAACCAACCATTGCTTTGGAGACTATGCTTCTAGTCAATATGAACACTGATGAGTACGCCGCTTATGCCCGGTGGCAAACAGAACAAGCCATTGAAGTGGCGGCTTCTTTGGCTAATGAGCTCTACAGGAAAGGACAAACCATTGGCCTGCTGAGCAATGGGAGTATCATAGCAATGGGAGAAGCCGATGGCGATGTAGTTATCAAACTAGAGGATCGCCCTGCGTTGGACGAGCAGTCTCAGGCCGACTCCCCTTTGCAGGGCGTTTGCATCCGCCCGGGTAAAGGCACGCTACATTTCATCCGGGTCTTGGAGCTTCTGGCTCGTCTACAACCCCAGAGCGATGTGCCCTTCGCAGATTTCATTGCCCGACAGAATACGGGATTATCCTGGGGTGCGACTCTGATTATTGTCACCTATCGGGACACAAAGGAACTGATTAGTGTAGCATACAGGTTACGCAAAAACGGTTTTAACGTTGTGATCGTTGTGATTGGCAAGAACATTGAGCACCGTCAATTAGCCCTAGGTAAAGGAATCGCGATATATCAAGCGGCATTAGGAGGTCAGGATCATGTTATCTCTTGGAGCAGCTAAGTTGAAAAAGGATACTAACTGGTTGGAGTGGATTGTACTCCCGGGGGCACTAATCGGGATGCTTATCTTTTTGGCAGCAGCTATCCGACTAACCCTAAATCTGTGTACGGCCAAATTACCCCAAGATAGTACACTTATGGTCTTTGCCGTGATTGTGATTATAGAGGGGGTCTATGGGACACTATTTCTCTCCAAGGCAATGCCTCCGGCAATTTTACGTGGGCTCGAGCTTGTTTTCATCATACAAGTGAGCAAGTATCTGACCCTTCGCGCTTTGCCGGGGGTCGATGTGACTGCCCAGGCCCTTCTTTCCGTCAGGAATCTATTGGATTTGACCTTTGCTGTACCAGTGGGCTTTATGTTGCTTCTTTGGCTTCTGGCGGTGGGTTTTACTTCGAACCTCGTCTGGATGAGGCCTACCTATGAAGATATGCGTGTACCCAGCCTGTCCGGTACCTATTCCACCTTGGTGGATCAACCCTTTGAAGTAAAACAACGACAGGTCAGCGCCTATAGGCAGATCGGTCGTCGTTTCCTCCGGTTGACATTTTTGCTTTTGGGTTGCTGGATTGTGCTCACAAAGATGGTCCATGAACCCCAAGACCTACATAAAACGGCCTATCACTATGCGCTCCTCGGAGGAGGATTTTTTGTTTTTGGCCTTCTTTTAGTTTCTCTAAGCTACCTTTATGAAACGCGTAAGCTTTGGGAACAAGAAGGGGCAACTGTTAGCGCAGGACTTGAGATAGCTTGGGTACGGAATACAGCCCTAGTTGTGTTACTTTTGATCATAGTCGGATTTATCTTACCGGCAAACATTTCCCCCCTAGACAGCAGCATGCTTGTGGGGCTTTTTGATTGGCTGTTCGGATGGGTGAAGGACATAGACATATCTCCTGCTGTAATGAGTCCTGATACACCCTCTACCTCCAATACAACGAAGACCAGTAGATCACCATCCTTTGCTTATCAGGATATGGACTTCCTGAACTTACTCGGATGGGGACTATTCTTCCTCGGCGCAATCCTATGGAGTATCCTGCCCCAAATTATTGCTCGGGTGGGCGTGATTCTTCTTATCTTAGGCATTGTGCTTTGGGCGATCTACAAGGATACCCAGCGTGCACCGAAGATCCTACGACTTCCCATGCTCTTTGTGCAGTGGATAGGGAAGTATTTCTTATTACTGCTTAAGTTTCTTAGGAGCTTGGTCTTTGCTTCATACAACAGAGTGCGTAGGCTTGGCAAAACCGTTGGACGTAAACTAGAACAGGAAGTCTTGGTATCCTATAGTCAGGAGACCCCAGGAAAAGATCAGAATCTCCTCGGTATGCATGGCTGGATTCGACATTTTTTCTCTTGGCTTCTGGCCAAAGGAAGAGCCTTGGGACGGGAACGTTGGCCCAGCGAGACCGCCAATGAGTATGTCATGAAGCTATCCGATGAGTTTACAGAACTCGAACAGGATCTAACCACCATTGGGAAGCTGTATACCGAGGTGCGGTACAGCAACTACCAACCAGACCAGAAGCTAGAGGAGCAGGGCCGGACATCTTGTCAGCGTGTGCGAAGGAAGCTGGAGCCAGTGGATTAGTCATAGCCCTCCCAGTCAGTTCGAAGATAATATTCAAGGACCACACGCGGCATATATAATGCCGTGATTTATTGTCGTATTAATTCAAAAAGTGCATTCAAAACCTCAGAAAAGCAATCAGATGGCCGACTCGTTTTTGCCATCTTGGCTTGCAGGAAAACCAGAGTAAGTGTCGAATTGTAAAAGTAACAGTATTTCGTAACATGTTTCAAGGAGTTGTCCGATGAAAAGTCTAAGGCAGATTGCCAAAGAAGCAGGGGTATCCGTTGCCACAGTCAGTAGGGTGATCAACAATTCCGCCAAGGTGTCGGCAGCAACAAAGGCCAAGGTGTTAGCAGTGTTGAAAGACTCAGACTTTGGGTCTTCAGATAGACAGGACAACACGGCAGATTTTGCAGTGGCTGCTTCCGGCCTTAGAAATCCCTTTGTGGCTTCAATTGTCGATGGCATAGAGAAGCAGGCGGCGGAACATGATATGAATCTGCTTTTCATACGAAATGGGGGTGGGCCACCGGCGGAGAAAGAAGTGGTGGAAAGTCTTTATGAAAAAGGAATTCGCTATTGTATCTGCTTTACGGGGTGTACTGACATAAGTCGGGATGCCTCCTTTTACGAAGAATATACACTGCGGGGGATGCGATTTTTCCTGATTGATCAGTGTATTCAAGGATTAGATGCCGATACGATTCTTGGAGACAATTACCAAGGGGCAAGGCGGCTTACTAATCACGTGATCGGGAAAGGTCATCGTCATATCGGCTATTTGGCTGGGGGCTCGGGGCATACATCAAACACCCAAAGGGTACGGGGTTTCCTTGATGCAGCCGCGGATCATGGCGTAGATGATGTCTTTGTTATGAGTGGTAGCTACAATCAGCAAAGCGGATATGAGAGAATGAATACCCTATTATCTTCTAGTCAGTATCCTTCGGTGGTGATCGCTGGCAACAACGATATTGCCCTTGGTGCCTTCTACGCAGTCCATGAACGGGGACTAAATGTGCCAAAGGATATATCCTTGGTCTGTTTTGACGAAGTAGATGCTGCCTTTATTGCAAAGAACTTCTTCACCACTATGGCACAACCTTCCTACCTGATGGGATCTTTGGCTTTTGAAGTGATGAATTTACGGATGAGGATACCAGACATGCCCACCCAGCGGCTGACTTTGGCGCCGAGACTAAATGAAGGCAGTTCATTACTAGATCTTGATGCAACAGCAACCACTTGATTTTACCCAAGGAGGCCTTACATATGGGAAGACTACGATTCAGACAGGTGCATCTAGATTTCCATACCTCGGAGAAAATTGTCAAAATTGGTACAGACTTTGACGCCGATCTGTTTGCCCAAACCTTAGAAGATGCCAACGTTGATTCCATCACCTGCTTTGCCAGGTGTCACCATGGCATGATCTACTACGATACGAAGTTTGCCGAAGCCAGACACCCAGGACTTGAAATAGACTTGCTAGAAGAGCAAATCAAGGCTTGTCATAAAAGGAACATTAAGGTACCCATTTACATTTCCGTTGGACTAGATGAGCATATCGCGGTAAAGCACCCCGAGTGGCGGGAACTAAGCGTTGATGGGAGACTAGCCGGTGCAAAACCCTTGGAAGCTGGTTGGCATAAACTATGCCTAAATACACCCTATATCGACTATGTATTGGATCAAACCAAGGAAGTTCTTGATTTATTTAATGTTGACGGCCTGTTCTTTGATATTATCCACCAAGGGCAATGCCTATGCAAGTATTGTCTATCCGGGATGATTGAGGCAGGACTAGATCCAGATAACGCCGGAGATCGTAGTACATATGCACGGAGTGTATTAGCAGCCTTTCAACGAAGAATGACCAACATGATTAGGCAGTTCAACAAAGATTGCACGATATTCTACAACGCAGGTCACGTCTCACCGCGAACAGCCGATCTGTTAGATACCTATACCCATCTGGAACTTGAATCATTACCTAGCGGTGGTTGGGGCTATGAACACTTCCCCATTACTGTTCGATATGCCAAGAACCTCGGAGTTGAGTACCTAGGGATGACCGGCAAGTTTCACAAGTCCTGGGCAGATTTCGGGGCCTTCAAGAACGAAGCAGCTCTACAATATGAGTGCTTCAACGCCCTAGCTAACGGTGCTAAGTGCTCTATTGGAGACCAGCTTCACCCCTCTGGACGGCTTGATCCAGTGACCTATGATTTGATTAGTGGTGTCTACAAGGAAGTTGCTGCAAAAGAACCTTGGTGTGACGATGCTTCCGCCGCAACCGAAATTGGGCTTTTTACTCCTGAAGCCATTGGTAGGTCCCAAGGACGCATTGATCCAGCCCTAGCGGGAGCTTACCGGATGCTTATCGAGTCCCACTACCAGTTTGACGTAATCGACCAAAGAACGAACTTTGATCAATACAAGGTGATCATTTTTCCAGACAAGATCGTCTTTGATGGTGCACTACAGGACAAGACCACCAAGTACCTGGCCAATGGTGGTAAGTTGATTCTCTCATATCAATCGGGTATGGACCAAGACCTAACACAGTTCATGCTCGATATGGGTGCTAACTACCAAGGGGAGCTTCCCTACAGCCCTGATTATGTAAAGGCCAGACCCAAGTTTTCCTCGGATATCCCAGAAACCGCCTATGTAATGTATGATCAGGGTCTTGCCATAAAGTTAACTTCAGGGCAAGTACTAGCAGAACTATGGCAACCGTATTTTAACCGTACTTGGCGACATTTTTGCTCCCATAGACATACCCCTGTAGAGAAAAAAATGGCAAATCCAGCCGTGGTAAAGAACGACAACATCATCTACTTTGTCCATCCCATATTCTCCATGTACAAAAACCATGGAGTAAGAGTATATAAGCAGATGGTGAGGAATGCTCTTGGACTCCTCTACCCTCATCCATTAATAAAGACTAATGCACCTACCACGGCAAACATCACCCTAAACTGGCAAGAGGCTAAGCAACGCCATGTGGTGCATATACTTCATTATATTCCAGAACGACGCAGTTCCATAGATACGATTGAGGATGTCATTCCTTTGTATAACATACGGCTTGAAGTAAAGACGTCAACGAAGCCAAAACGAGTGTACCTAGCACCTTCTTGCGCGGAAATTGGATTTGAGTATATCGATGGGTATACATCAATGACCGTTCCGAGAATAGTGGGTCATGAGATGGCTGTGCTCGAATACTAAATTCCAATCATGAATCGGATTTGCGAAACATAGAATGATCATAGACATCATAGACGGTAATAAAAGGACTTAGGTGCAGCGATGTAGAATGAATACCACTAACAGGATAAACGATGGTCGTCTCCTAGCTACAGTAATTACCAAGTATACGGGATAACCCATAGAATCTACAAGTCCTGAGAAGTTCCTCCTTGATGCGCAAAAAAAGCGCATTATGAGAAGGAATATCTAAAAACGCGTAGAACTATAGCTTATATGGCGCGAGATCCAGGAAACAAAGGCAAACTGGACGGTAGCGTCAAGCACCAACTGTTGAATGGGAAATGTATTGCTCGGTCCTGTCTCCACACGGGTACTGATTAGCGCTCGATCATTTCCAAGGAGACGCATTCAACAGCAGTTTGTGAGTATTGAAGTTTAATCTAAGGGGGTGGCGGATCACTTACATTAGGTTTGGCAGTACCAAAATTGACACAAGAAAAAACATTATGTTGGAGGTTACAGCACATGAAAAAACTTGCATTAGTAGCTAGTTTGGTCCTCTGCTTGATGCTGGCTTCTTTGCCTGCTTTTGCGGCTAAGGATGCTGACATTGACTGGGGAACAGATGAATGGGGTGGCTATTGGGGCTTTACCTACACGAAAGCACCCGGTACTGAAGAGGGCCAGCTTCAACCCTATTTCCACTTCCGGGCGGATCAGAGTCGTTTTAACAAGAAAGTTGACGGTGCATATGTAGAAGGTGGACAGAACTTAACGACATTGTTTGGGTGGAAGCTAGGCTTTGCGTACTCTCCCTATGTTGCCCAGGTAGACGGAGACAGTCGAGTATATGGTCTTCGCATCTACACTTATAAATGGAACGATTGGGCTTTTGATGGTACGTATGTGATTGGCTACGAAGCTCCAGATAATTACTGGAAGGGAGACCTCATCGAAGGGCCGAGCCGACAGGATGTCTTGCTTGGCGCTAAAGGCAAACTAGGTGATGTTGATCTTAGCGGTGCCTTGGTTCGCTTCGAAGTTGGTGATAAGTTCTACTATAACTATTCTCTGATTGCTGATGCAAAGCCGATGACCGACATGACCGTGAAGTTCACCTATGCTGGTTATCAGGTCAACAAAGATTGGCTCTACAACGTTGATGGAAATTGGAAGTATATGCCTGGAAAACTTGAATTCCGTGCCGGTTTCCGAAACAGTGAAATCATGAATGTAGAGTCAGCAGCTGTGCGTGGTCCTGGTTTTGTTGGTGGCGACGATGATAAAAAGGCGTATGTAAATAAAGACGGACGAAATGCTATCAACGCTATTTATAATCGTGATCAGAGCGTCAACTTGGGTGCTACCACTTGGTTTGGTCTTGGCCCTGTGGATAACAAGCTGACTGTTGACTATGATACAACCAACCCTGCCAAGAGAAACGACGTCGATGACGTTATTAAGGTTGGATTAGAGAGTAAATATGAGGGTTTTGTGTTCAATCAGTGGGGAACAGTAATCGTGCCTGATGAAAAGACTACGGATCGTCATTCAGTGATAAATGATCCAACTGTAAACCGATACGATTACGGCTTAACCGTAACTACTCCCAAATACGAGCTTGGTTATGGCTTTACCGCTACGGGACGTCTAGACTTCGATTGGGATATGAACTATGATACAGAGAATCGGTATCATACCATTGCTGGTCTTATCGTAAGTGGCAAACAGGATATCTGGAAGCTGAAGAATGTTGCCCTAGATGCCAAAGTTGCTGTTGATATGCCCAAAGAAAAGACCATCATTGAAGATCCTGTTAAGTTTGCTGGACGTGCGATGTATCAGGCACCCAATGGGATTAAGTTCCGGGCTGAGTACTATAGTTCCGTGGACTATGCCGAAGGCGGTCCTGGTGGTGCAGCAGAGTGGGTACATGGACAGAAGCTGCACCAGCGTTATGGTGCGTACCGGTTCTATGAGGACTCGAACTCACCCGTAGGACTTCGTGTAGTAGTAGGCGTACCTTTCTAACTTAAGCTAATATGAATCCGGGCTTGGATTACCATCCAAACCCGGATTTTTTTGCATAGAGCTACTATCAACAAGGTGTGTGGGTAAAGGCGTTGACGATAGGTAAAGACATCGTGATGAGAAGGACAGTGGTAAACAACACTAGGTAGGCATTTTGTTACACACTATGTGGAATCGAGAATCCCTCGCTATTAAGCTCGTTCATCTTGGGATTAGATGAAAAGGTGGAACGGGTGTTTCTGTCCTGAAGGAGAACCTGGATTGATATCGAAAATGTGCTTAGTTAGCGGATAAAAATGACGTTAGGTTAAGGAGTAAAGACTATGATCTTAGGTAGGGTCCTCGGAAATGTGATTAGCACCCAGAAAGACGGGAACTTACAGGGATTTAAGCTTCAGGTAGTGCAGCCTATTGATGCCTATGACCTAGCTCCTAGGGGTAACGCCATTGTTGCGGTGGATACCGCGGGAGCTGGCTGCGACGATGTTGTGATGGTTGTCTCCGGTAGTTCGGCACGACAGACGAGTCAGACCAAGACGTGTCCTGTGGACATGGCGATTGTCGCGATTGTTGATACGGTAGAGATCCAGGGCAAGAAGGTCTACGGGAAATAGGTAATACTTGTGCTGAGCGGGGGTGAAGCCTGGGGCAGCTTCAATAGTTGACCCAGCGATCATAATGAAGTTTGCACAGGTTATTGGCAATATCGTATCTACCCAAAAGGATAAGAACTTACGTGGGATTTCGCTTCTTGTGTTGCAGCCCCTTAGCTCAAGCCTGGAACCTGAGGGAAGGCCATACATAGCGGCTGACGCGTTAGGGAACGCTGGTCAGGGTGATATCGTCTTTGTTGTCTTTAGCGGGGATGCACCGGAGGCTTTTGCGCAGGAACTGTGTCCTGTTGATGCGAGTATTGTAGGTTTGGTTGATGAAGACTGTAGGAAAGAGCTCATGGCTTAGCTAGGGGGTTACCTTGTGATCTTAGCTCGGGTTATCCAGCCGATAGTATGTACATATAAGCACGAAGCCTATGCCGGGAAGAAGTTCTACCTGTTGAAACAGGTAGATGCTGAAGGAAATGAGACTGGTGAGTATGAACTAGCAGTTGATTATGTCGGAGCGGGCCCGGGCGACCTTGTGTTGGCGGGGGGAGTCCCGGGAGTGGCTTCAGAGGTGTTTAGTCTAGAAAAGGCTCCCATTCAGACGTTGATCATGGCAATAGTGGATGCTGTAGAATGAGGACGAGGTGATGATTGTGCAAGAATACAATCGACTGGGCGATTGCTTAGCCGATCGTGGAATCAATGTGGATGATGTAAAGGAGAGGCTGAAGGAGCAGAAACTTGAGACCCCCTCTTGGGCCTATGGTGATGGGGGAACAAGGTTCTATGTCTTCAAACAGGCTGCAGCGGCCAGGACTGTGTGGGAGAAGACAGCCGATGCCGCCGAGGTACACAAGTATACCGGGATTACTCCCACTGTGGCACTACACATTCCCTGGGACATGGTAGACAACTGGGAGGAGTTGAGGAATTACGCCGAAGAACAAGGAGTAAGAATCGGCAGTATTAATCCCAATGTGTTCCAGGAGCCTGAATATAAGTTGGGTAGTGTGACCAACGTCAATGGGCAGATCCGGGAAAAGGCCACGGATCATATGTTAGAATGTGTCGAGATCATGAAGCGGACCGGTTCTAAGGTGCTGAGCATGTGGCTGGCCGATGGTACCAACTATCCGGGGCAAGGGGATTTTCGTCGGCGCAAGAGGTGGATGGAAGAGGCCTTTGCCAAGGTGTATGGGGCCCTAGACGACGACATGGTGATGTTGATTGAATATAAGATGTTTGAACCAGGCTTCTATCATACGGACCTGGCTGATTGGGGTATGGCGACGAATTTAGCGAAGAGATTAGGCCCCAAAGCAAAGACCTTAGTGGATCTTGGCCACCATGCTTTGGGTACGAATATTGAGCATATCGTGGCGTACTTGATTGATGAGGGTAAACTAGGTGGTTTTCATTTTAACAATAAGAAATATGCCGATGATGATCTTACCTCGGGCTCCATTAATCCCTATGAACTGTTCCTAATCTATAATGAACTTGCCAAAGCCGAGACTGATCCAGATGGTGGGCTCGAGATCGCATATATGATTGACCAAAGTCATAATATCAAGCCGAAGATGCAAGCGATGATTCAGTCGGTCCAGAACCTACAGACCGCCTATGCCAAAGCTTTATTGGTAAACCAGCGGCAGTTGGAGGAGTATCAAGCTGCGGGTGATGTAGTGGGTGCGGAGGAGGTCCTCATGACCGCTTTCAATACTGATGTAACGCCATTGCTTGAGGCTGTTCGTCGGGAACTCGGAGTCCCAGAGCAACCCTTGGATGCTTTTCGAAAGAGTGGTTACGAAGAGCGGGTGGCCAAGGAACGGAGTAAATAAGATGAGGCAGGGTTTTCGCCCTGCCTTTGTTATACCATTCTGATGGCAAATTCGGGGCAGGCAGCACTGCAGTATCCACAGAGGATACACTTGGTCCGATCTAGTACGGCCTTGTCATGTTGCATGAATAGGGCGCCATTGGGACATGTATTCGTGCAAGTACCGCAGCCTTTACAAAGACTTGGGACTACATTTAGCTTCTTATCAGCAATGCCGTATTCCAGTAAGCTATCCGGAATGGGCTGTTGGCTTATCATTCGCAGGTTAATGTCCACTTCGGTTTTGTTGACCATACCGATGGCAACAACCTCAAGACCTGGGGTCGAAAGAACCCATTCGAGGGCGGATTCTCGCTCGTTGAGCAGATTCCCTCCGGCAAAGGCCTTCATGGCGTAAACACCTTTCTTTTGTGCGCATGCGTAGGCCATTGCTTGTTGCATATCTTCCTTACTTCCACCCAGGATACCTAATCCCGCCTTATTGATGAGGGCAAAAACAACATCTATATCTGGATTTTCGGCCGCCTTGGTTACCACCTGGCAATGATGAGTAGCAATGCCAACTGCACCAATGATTCCCTTTTCTTTATACTCCAAAAGGCATTTTAGTGCTCCGGCTCTTTGAGTAAATACATCTATCCCGGCCCGGGCGGCGTGCAGATGGAAAATGGGGATCACATCTAGATCCAATTTCCGTCGCGCATCTTCTACGCTGTTTTTCATATCTTCATAGGAACATGCCGCAGATTTGCTGGCGATTACCGGTGGGGAGGAAACTTGCTGAATTGCCAAGCGAATATGCTCATAGGTACCATATAGTTCTGCGGTGTCGATGAAGTTTACCCCCTGTTTCAGTGCATAGGCGATTACCTCCGCACCAGCTTGGGGCGAGAGACCCTTCTGTAAAGGACCCATGGGTAAAGCCCCGAAACAGAGCTTGCTTACTTTCAAATTGGTGGTACCGAATGTCACCTGTTGGATCTGTAACACCTCCGATATTTTCCCAAGGCACACCTTGTCAAAAATTGTTGGATGCTTATTAAAGGGGTAGGTATGGGCTTCCTGGTGCAGGAAACGTACTACCGACCCCTATCCTATGGTTGTCCTAAGAGATAAAACAAGGAGCCTTGGGGACCTAAAGATACTACCAGCCGCGGTTTTGGATCCGGTCTTCTTCCTTCATGGTTGATGTGGCAATTCCGGACATAGGTTCACCAAGTTTTCTTGAAACCTTAGCGATAAGCTCTGCATCCTTGTAGTTCTTGGTAGCTTGCACAACAGCCTTAGCCCGGGCGACTGGATCGGCGGACTTAAATATTCCTGAGCCAACGAAGACTCCATCGGCGCCAAGCTGCATCATCAAAGCAGCATCGGCAGGGGTCGCAATTCCACCTGCTGCGAAGTTAACCACAGGAAGCTTGCCTGTCTTTGCTACCTGCAGCAACAGGTCATAGGGGGCACCCATTTCCTTTGCCTTGGTCATTAACTCTTCTTTGGGTAGGGTGGTAATCGTCCGCATCTCGTCGGTGACAGTTCTCATGTGTTTTACTGCCTCGACCACGTCTCCGGTACCTGCTTCGCCTTTGGTACGGATCATGGCAGCACCTTCTGCAATTCTTCGCAGGGCCTCACCCAAATTCCGCGCACCACAAACAAAGGGGGTCTTAAACTGCGTCTTGTCAATATGGTACTTATTATCCGCTGGGGTTAGTACTTCACTCTCATCGATGAAGTCAACCTTAATGGCCTCAAGCACCTGGGCTTCCACAAAATGACCGATTCGGACCTTGGCCATTACTGGAATACTCACTGTCTCCTTGATCTTCCATATAATCTCTGGGTCAGCCATTCTGGCGACTCCGCCAGCTGCGCGTATGTCCGCAGGTACTCGCTCTAAGGCCATGACAGCCACTGCGCCCGCATCTTCGGCTATTCTAGCTTGCTCGGGTGTAGTTACATCCATAATCACGCCACCGTGAAAGCGCTGTGCAAACGCATTCTTATCCTTAACCATGGTATCTTCCTCCTGCTTTCATCGAAATCCTATTCACCAATATTATACTCTTTGTTGAGCGCATCGTAAACACCGCCATCTTTAGGCCGCTTCTTTACATTGCTTTTTGGCAGGAATGTATCCAATGGCAGCGAATATGTAGAGAGCAGATTAAATAATGCAGCTGCATTGTGAAAAAAGGAGGAAATAATGTGAAAGTACGAGTTGATGAGGATCTTTGCACCGGTTGCGGGCTTTGCGAAGATACATGCCCAGAAGTATTTGAAGTTGATCTTGACGAGGATGTCGCCAAGGTGATCGTCGATGAGGTACCTGAGGAATATGAGGATGATTGCCAGGAAGCAGTTGACGGTTGTCCAGTCGAGTGTATTGAGGTTGTTGGTTAATAACATAGGGGGCACATATGTGCCCCCCTTCGAAAAGGCTCAGCTAGAAACATAGATCCTGCCTGTGAGATTATGAGTAATGTCTTGTCTCGAATGGGCTCACGCCCCTTTTGTGCCTAAGCTTTACTTTTCTGTGTAGTGGAAATGTCCGGTACAAAATACTGATGTGGTCCTTTGCAGAATTACTGGTCATGAAAGGTTTTCATGTGCTCCTGTAGACTTTGGATGATCACAAAGACACTCCTCCCAGAACGTCTTGTTCGTAGCTCCTTCACAACCAAGCTTGTGATAACTTAGGTTAACTACAGCCGTCGTATCCATGCCCCGGATAGTCGTGTGCGCTTGCTTCTACCCAGTATTATCATGGGAAAGGCACAGGGTGGCCATCAAGTCGATCGTTCCCATCCTTAGCTTAACAAATGGGTTCTTCCCACCATCCGAAGGCGATTCTACCACTAGCCGCTAACTCCGGTGTTTCAGGATTAGATAGGAAAACAAGGAAAGACCCTCCCGGGGGAAAGATGAACTTACCCTGTTCATCATCCACAAGGGTAGTCTCTGGTTGGCCGCGGCGGACAAAGGCCTTTATACCGCCTACTGGATCTCCGGTGACATTGGTGGCATACTGCAGCCTGATCTTCGGCTTTGATGGCGGATAGAATGCCAGGTTTGCCGGAGTAACTAACGGCGAATCCAACGGTGTGCCTGGAGGCACAGCCATAAACCAGATCTGGACGCGAAAGGGTGATTCAGAAACATCGCTCACAGTCCAGACCGTTACATGAAGATTGACCCCGGAGTCAACAGGGTTATATAGCCGGGCCCAAGCACTCGTTCCTTCCCCCAAGGTCAAGTTATCTGCATAACCAACGAAGTACTTTCCTTCCAAGGATTTGGCCAGATTAATCGGTATTGCAACGGTATAGTTTAATGACGATGGATAGATTGATGGCCTAGGATAACCGCAACCGGGGAAGCATCCGTATCCTTGAAGGGGATAGTTTATCGCTGAAACCGGGGTGTGTTGGAATAGCTCCATTGGAGTATTTCCTCTAGGGTTGCTATCCATATGTCTTTCACTCCTTTCAATTGGCTCTCGTTCAATCATATGAGGAAACTAAGGTGAGGGTGTTTGATTATTAGCTGTATGGTTACCGATATGCCCCCAGCGTTCTATTAGTGTTTAGCGCTCGAATATTGGTACTAATGCCTTCTGCAATAGGTGGTGATAGAAAATTCTGGTAATCCAGATAGAGACTATTAGAAGTACTAAGCACTAGTTGATTATCAAAATTGCTAAGTTTAATCCATGGCAGGGATCAATGTAATGGCGTCGAAGATCATAACTCCATGCTATGTATAAAGACTGTCTATAAGTTGTCCACAATCTGTGTAAAACTTGTGGATAACTTTTGGGGATAATCGTGCAAGACTGTGATAGAGGCATCTTGAGGAGTGGGGTTTTCCACAAGGACGATTTGAGAGGAAAGAGCACATGCAGATTGAGATCCGTGGTGTTGAAAAGCTAAGCTTTCGAGAGCGGCAAGTAGTTGCGCTAAAAGAGATGGGTTACTCGAATGATGAGGTTGCCCAAAGACTGGGCATAGGTAAAGGTTCTGTAGCAACCTTGTATAATCGGGCTAAAGTAAAAGGCTACCAAGTCGTGATCATTCTTACCGGAGATCCCTTGGGGATCTTAGGTCAAGAACCGGAGGATGATGGACCGGGCCAGTGATGTCCATGTGTGGAAAAGTAGAAAACTGCCCATACTATCCTAGTAATCCTGATACAGCTGTGTAAAGGAGTTGGTCGGTATGGGTGGAATGGGTACTGCGTTGACCTTTAAGGATACAATTGAGGAGCAGATAACCGAAGTTGAGGCATGTTTGCTGGAGGTGGTCGCCTCAGAAAGTGAGGCCATGACAGAGTTGGCCACTCATCTGCTCAGTTCTGGCAAAAGGGTTCGTCCAAGGTTAGTTCTTCTTTGCGCGGATTTATTTAAACCGGTAGGCCGGGCAGCTGTTGAAGTCGCAGCTAGTGTAGAGCTGATTCACATGGCTTCGTTAATTCATGATGACATCATCGATCATGCGCATATGCGCAGGGAACGACCTAGTGTTAACGCACGCTGGGGAAATCATCTAGCTGTGCTTGCAGGGGACTTCCTGTTCAGTAGGGCTTATCAGGTGCTAACAAGACATGTAGGTTACGGTGTTGTCCCGGTGATTACCAATGCCATCGGGGATATGTGTATCGGTGAAGTTGAGCAAGCCCGTAGCCTTTTTGACGTTGCCCAAACGGAGGAAATGTATTATCGGCGGATTCTTGGCAAGACAGCATCATTGATTAGAGCATCCTGTAAGGCTGGCGCGCTAATAGGACAAGGGCCCGAGGCGCTGATTGAAACTGTAGCCTATTACGGTGAGCAAATCGGGTATGCGTTCCAGATTATTGATGACGTTCTTGATTTCATACCCCGGGCGAGTACTGGTAAATCGGTGGGTTTGGATCTATTGCAAGGGATTATTACCTTGCCGATTATCCTATTACTCCGGGACGGCTCCAAGGGCTGCAAGCTAAAAGAGGCCATTCGGCGAAGGAAATCAGATGATGCCCTATGGCAGGAAGCTTGCACGCAACTTGAGCATACTGGTTGTCTATCCCGAGCAAGAGACAGAGCAAAGCAGCATATCTTCATGGCAAAGCAGGCCTTGGCACCCATTCCGGACTCAAGTGCTAAAACGAGTCTGTTGACTTTAGCTGACGAACTTTTGGCACGGAGTTGGTAACCGGTGAGACGAATAGCACTTGTCATCGGCATGATTACTGTGTTTCTGATCTACCTTGGAATCAAGCGTCCTGCGCCGGTTAGTCAAATGCCCCATATTATTGTCGTCAAAGCTCATAATCGCCTGTATTTCTTTGATCACCAGCGGCTGGTACACGATTTTCCCGTTGCCACGGGAGAACTTCCCACGCTGACCCCCGAAGGAAGCTTTGTAATTGGAGACAAAGCAGTAAATCCCTTAGGTCTGCCTCTGGATGATAGTGTCTATGGTTCCCATTGGTTAGGCCTTTCCCATCTGGACGGCACGGACACTAAGTATGGCATTCATGGTACCAATGAGCCGTCGTCCATTGGGTTTTATGTTTCTAAGGGTTGTATCAGAATGCGTAATGAGGACATCGAAGCGTTGTATCCAATGGTGGAACAAGGAACCCGGGTGTACATCCAAAGGGGTTTTTTCTACGGAGTGCGTCGCTGGGTTAATCGACTGAAGAGAGGTGCGCAGAATGCAGCAAACTCAACCAATTCTACCTACGCCCTATTATCTAAATAGATACATTCACGTGATCATGCCGCGGGTGAGGGATGAATTAAGGAGTTGGCTTCAGGAACTTTGCTGCTGCCCCGATGCGGAACTAGCCCAGCAGGCAAAGGAGAGCATTGCGTTGAAGGAGTTTCATTGCCTAGGGGGTGGGGCCTACATCCTGGGATTACAGGCGCAGGAGGAACCATTACTCAGGGCTATCGTTTCCCTTCAGACCATTAGTGACTATCTGGATAATCTATGTGACCGGGTTGGATTTGAGGATGAGCAGGCCTTTCGGAATCTGCATCAAGCGATGCTAAATGCAGTGGGGGAGTCCAGCATAGATTCAGACTATTACCGTGGGTATCCTCATCAGGATGACGGCGGCTATCTAGAACGCTTGGCCCAGACGTGCTTGTCTGCATCAAGGCAACTGCCGGGCTTCTTCTCGGTTCAGCCTGAGATTAAGGTACTCATCCAAAGATACATTGATCTGCAGGTATACAAGCATTTACCCTGTGGACGGGAAGGGGCATTGACCAGTTGGTTTGCCGACTATCGGTCCAGATTTCCCAACTTGTTTTGGTGGGAATTTGCTGCCGCGTGTGGCTCTACCTTGGCCGTTTTTGCCCTGCTTCGGGCTGCAACGTTGGGGCCGGTAGATGAGCAGTCAAAAGGAGCCATCTTAAGATGCTATTTTCCTTGGGTGTGCGGATTACATATTTTGCTAGATTACTTCATTGATCTTGAAGAGGATAGACAACACCGGGATCTGAATCTGGTATCCTACTACGGGTCACTAGATCTTCTCACAGGACGGTTAATCTGGTTCTTGCGCAATAGCATTGATGCTTCATCGAGACTACCCGAGGCCCAGTTCCACCTGTTAATTGTGCGGGGCCTTTTGGCGATGTATCTTTCTGACCCTAAGGTAGACGATCAGGGATTTGCATCTGTCAGGGAGGCACTGCTGACTTCCGGAGGCATGAATAGCCGGTTAATGTATCGAGTCTGTCGTCTGCTTAGGGTGGGCCACGTGCTCTAACTATTGATTGGGATGAACACTAGAACCCGGATTAGGGTCCAACTTTCATTCGCAATATGGAATGTCTGGAGGAGATGCACTAGATTCTAGCACCGAATAAATCATTGCTTTCCGTTATTTGGCGGGATACTGATGATAGATACCACAGTAAACGAGACGGTTAGGTGTCGAATTAAAGAGACACACGGGCACATTAAGGGTGTTCGGAGTTCTTACTAACCGGTGATAAGCATGTTACAGCTAGGTTACGAAGACAAAGGTAAAGTGTTAGAGGCGCTGAAGGCGGCGCTGGAGAGGTTAGTTTCCCTAATCTTATAGATGCCATCATCATGGAAATGAAGCACGAAGGTGTACGGCAGTTGCCGGAAAGCGCGTATCCCGACAAACGTGCAGCGAACATGAGTATACCACTACATTTGCTTATGGCTCTGTCTATAGCAGCAAAAATGAAGATAATGACGAGTTTGACCGACATACCTTTTGCGATCACAGATGCCGAAACGTTGCTGAAAATCGGATGGAACCTATGGGATAGCGAGCGGGACTTGGAGTACGGTCTCATGAGCGAGGGAACTATCAGGAACTGGGTGGGGAAGTATAATAGCTACGTTCTTAACAAGTCAACATCCTCCGAAACTTTCACAAGTTCTGGCAGGGATTGCAGCATAATATGTGGAATTGCTTCCTTAGCCATCGTGTTCACTCCTGTAATGTTTTGTTTTCAACCAACACCATTGGACAAACACGGTGGCTTTCCCTTCCTAAACTCCCACTCCTTAGGCTGGTGCGGGAGCTCTATCTAGGTCCTCCTAATTTATACCACTACTTGATATTCTAACGGCCAGGCAAATCGTAATGACCTATGAGTTAAGGCCTGAGATAGAAAGGACTATCGGCAAACAAAGGACTTTTGGAACATCGAAGATTTCAAGAGCACTAAGCACAATTCTGTGGCGTTCCATGTCGTTATGGTGTTACTCGGTTATCTCTTTTTCCAGTTGTACAAAGGAACCGAGAATGGTCGGCCATGGGCGTATTTAGTTATTGGGGGGAGAAGAGTTGGTCATCAAATCTTCCGTTTACCCAATCCAAACGTAGGTGAAGTAGATGGTTGAACCCTTCCTCACTCCAGCGCATACCCACTCCTTTG
>JALNWK010000045.1 GCA_023230925.1 Limnochordia bacterium | reverse complement strand
GTGATTGTAGCGGAGGGGCCACACCTGTTCCCATCCCGAACACAGAAGTTAAGCCCTCCAGCACCGATGGTACTGCTGTGGTGACGCAGTGGGAGAGTAGGTCATTGCCGGGAACTTATTTTATTCCTCGGTAGCTCAACGGTAGAGCACCCGGCTGTTAACCGGGTGGCTGCTGGTTCGAATCCAGCCCGGGGAGCCATTGTGAGGTCACCTTATGTGTAAGGTGGCCTTTTTTTTATTCCAGACTCTTACCAGTATAACAAGGAACATGCCACGGGAAGCTAAATACGGGGTGGTTATTTGGCCAAGATCATGTCGGAACGTTTGAAGTATGAGTTAGCCGAAGAACTTGGGTTTCTCGATCGAGTGAAGGACGGAGATTGGGGGGAAATAACCACCAGACAGGCTGGTCTTCTTGTACGGCAGGCAATTAAGCGTGCTGAAGAGGAGATGGCCAAGAAGGGCAAGGGCAAATAGCCTTTGCCCTTCTTGCACGGATGGCTGATGAAAGTCCTCTGTGGGGTTGACGGCGCCAACCACTAGCTGAAAATCCAGAAGCTACGGTCCGCCTTGCAGACCTGAACCTGCCAAGCAACCCGGCGAATGTATGAGTGTAGGTACTGTAAACGCATTGAAGCAAAACATGATAACCGAATCAGGCACGGTGCTGCGGAAGGTTAGGAATTGAACAAAACACAAGTAAAGGCTACCGGAGAATCTCCAATAGCCCTATTCTGCACACAACTCTTTCCCGTTCTGAAGCCCTCGGATATGAAGGTTTTGCGTGCAGTGCATCAATTCCGATGAACTGCCAGATGTCATGTTTGGAGGCGTGAGAGGAGGTAACCGAAATAATCGGTTACCTCCTCGATTAACGTCTAGTCTTCGCCAGTCCACTTTAAAACAGGGTGACGGGCGGCGGTAGTCTCATCCAGTCTGCTTACAGTTGCATGATGAGGGGCATTTTGTAGAGCCTGTGGTGTTTCCTCGGCCTCCTTAGCGATCGCTGCCATGACGGCCACAAAGGCATCGAGAGTTTCCTTACTCTCGGTTTCAGTAGGCTCAATCATCAACGCTTCCTTTACAATTAAGGGGAAATAGATTGTGGGTGGATGAAAGCCGAAATCCAGTAAACGTTTTGCCAAGTCCAGTGCCGAAGCTCCATATTCCTTTTGGGTGGTCGCAGAAATAACGAATTCGTGCATACACCGGTCGGGATACGGCACTTCGTAGCATTCCTTTAGTTGATGAAGGAGATAGTTGGCATTCAAAACGGCATCTTGGCTTGCCTGCCTAAGACCATCAGGTCCCATGGCCAGAATATAGGCATAGGCCTTCAGGTAGACACCGAAATTTCCGTAGAAGGACTTGACACGACCAATGCTCAAAGGACGGTTGTAATCGAAGGTGTAGGTTTGCCCCTCCTGTTTGACCGTCGGAACTGGAAGATAGGGTATGAGAGGCTTCTTCACACCTACTGGTCCACTACCCGGTCCACCACCGCCGTGGGGAGTGGAGAAGGTCTTATGCAGGTTCAAGTGGACTACATCAAACCCCATATCCCCGGGTCGGCAAATACCCATGATTGCATTGAGATTGGCCCCGTCGTAATAGAGGAGGCCTCCCTTGGCATGGACAATGTCTGCAATTTCCTTGACATCTTTTTCAAACAGACCTAGGGTGTTCGGATTTGTAAGCATGAGCGCTGCTGTGTTATCGCTGACTTTCTTTGCTAAGTCTTCTAGATCAACTAGTCCTGCCATATTGGACTTGACCTCTACTACGTCAAACCCTGCCATCGCGGCGCTAGCCGGGTTTGTGCCGTGAGCTGAATCGGGGACTAACACCTCGGTCTTGTGGGAGTCTCCGTTATGGAGATGATAGGCTTTGATTAGCATCAAGCCAGTCAATTCTCCATGGGCACCGGCCGCAGGTTGCAGGGTAAACTCATCCATGGCTGTGATCTCCGATAGCATCCGTCCCAGCTCGTAGATGACCTGTAAAGCCCCTTGAACCGTCTCGGGGGGCTGTTCTGGATGGATTTGGGCAAAGCCTGGTATGCGTGCAATGTCCTCATTGATTTTGGGATTGTATTTCATGGTACAGGATCCTAAAGGATAGAACCCGTTGTCAACACCGAAATTGCGCCGGGATAGGGCCGTGAAGTGTCGGATGAGATCAACCTGTGAAACTTCAGGCAAGGCTGCGGCCTCTTGACGGCGCAAATGCTCTGGTAGTGTTTTTCCAGTTGTTGGGACGTCATTTTGGGGCAAATCCAAGGCCCTGCGCCCCGCACGACTTCGCTCAAAGATCAAAGGAAAGTCCTGGTTGGTCTTCATGCCAAATCACCTCCTGTGACAGCGGCCTTTGCTAGGGCATCTGCCAAAAGCTCGATGTCCTGGCGGGTTTTTGTCTCTGTAACCGCGATCAACAGACCATTGCTTAGTTCAGGATATTCCTGCCCCAGGTAGTAACCGGGCAGGATCTGTGCATCCTGTAACACTTGCTGGGCGATGTTTTCTGCATTGCCGGGGCATTTTATGGCAAACTCGCAGAAGAAAGGAGAATCAAAGGCCAACTCGAATCCAGGAATGGCACAGATCAGATCCTTGGCGTAGTGGGCCTTATTCATGCACAAGGTGGCTAGTTCAACGAAGCCTTCCTTGCCTAAGGTCGCCAGATATACGGTGGCAGCTAGGGCATTTAGGGCTTGATTTGAGCAGATGTTGCTCATCGCCTTTTGCCGCCTAATATGTTGTTCCCGAGCTTGGAGGGTTAGTACAAATCCCCTTCTGCCATCTTGATCCTTGGTTTGCCCTACGATGCGACCGGGCATGCGGCGTAGTAGATTTTCCTTTACAGCCATAAAGCCCAAAGACGGTCCTCCGAAACTTAAAGGATTGCCAAGACTTTGACCGTCTCCCACTGCGATATCGACACCGGATTGTCCCGGCGGTTTGAGGAGTGCAAGGGAAATGGGCTCAACACTAGCAATTAACAATGATTTGTTGTTGTGCACAATGTCGGCGATCCCCTGCAGATCTTCTATACAGCCAAAGAAGTCGGGGTTTTGAAGGATGACACCAGCGGTATCATGATCCAAAGACTGCTCTATTATCTCCTGAAGGCTCAAACCATCTTGGTTCTCCAACTCAATCAAGGTGATGCCCGCCGCATTGCAGTAGGTACGCAAAACCTGGCGTGTCTGTGGATGAACGTTCCATGGTACCAAGACTTTGTTTCGGCGCGTAACATTGACGGCCATAAAAGCAGCTTCACTGGTAGCGGTAGCCCCATCATACAAAGATGCGTTAGACACATCCATTCCAGTGATTTGGGCGATCATAGTCTGATACTCAAAAATGCACTGTAACATTCCCTGGCTAATTTCCGCTTGATACGGCGTATAAGAGGTATAGAACTCAGACCGCATTAGGATATGGTTGACGACACTTGGAATATGATGCTCGTAGGCCCCCGCC
Source organism: Limnochordia bacterium (assembly GCA_023230925.1). NCBI lineage: Bacteria > Bacillati > Bacillota > Limnochordia > Limnochordia bacterium. The sequence continues at coordinate 19,096 of JALNWK010000045.1, read as the reverse complement.
CCTAGGAAGCTTAAGGGCCTTTTGTTTTTTTCCGCCAGAGCATTCATATGGGTCAAAAGCTCCTGCTCAGACAGGGCCTGGGGAAGATTCAAGGGTCGGCCTAATTGGAGCTCTCGTGGAATAACGTCGAAGAGTTCCTCTGCCGAAGATACCCCGATCTCATTTAGCATTTCCCTTCTATCGTGCTGTGTATGAGGAATGTAAGCATGCACTTGCTATTCCTCCCCATCCTCGCAGAAAGCCTTATACTCTGAGGCATTTAGTAGTTCCGCAAGTTCATCGGTGTTACTGATCTCCACAGCAAAGATCCAAGTATCCCAAGGAGCTGCGTTAAGAAGCTCAGGTGCTTCCTCCAGTTCCGCGTTTATCTCCACCACAGTACCGGATACCGGGGAATAGATATCCGATACGGCCTTAACGGACTCAATGGAGCCTAGTGTGTCGCCCGCCTCAATATCCGCGCCCTTTTCGGGCAGCTCCACGAAGACTACATCGCCCAAGGAGTCTTGTGCATAATCGGTGATTCCTACGTAGGCTACGTTACCATCTTGTTTTACCCATTCATGGGTTTCAGTATACAACAGGTTCTTGGGATTGCTCATTGTTCCTTCCTCCTTTTTATCGGTGCTAGCGCTTATAAAATGGAAGTGGCACTATGGTGGCGGGTAAGGTACGACTACCAGCCTTCACGATGATTTCTCCCGTGGGCTTGGTACTAATTATTGCCATGCCAATGTGCTTCTTCAAAGTGGGGGCAAAGGAGCCCGATGTAATTACCCCTATCTTATTATCTCCATCATACACAACGTAATCATGCCTAGGTATTCCCTTGACCGTCTCTAAGCCGACTAGTTCTGTGGGAATTCCCGCAGATATTTGCTCTTCCAAAGCCGCTTTGCCTAGGAAATCCTTGTTCATGTTTACAAACCGTCCTAGTCCAACCTGCAGGGGTGTAATGTCCTCATTGAGTTCATGCCCGTAAAGGGGTAAGGCCGCCTCCAGCCGCAGGGTATCCCTAGCCCCAAGGCCGATAGGCGCTACGTTCTCATTTTCCAGGATCTCCTGCCACAGTGGAATTAGTCCATCTTTCATACAGTAGATCTCAAATCCGTCTTCCCCGGTATATCCTGTGCGGGAGACTAAACAAGGGATCTTGGCTAGTTCCACATTACAATCAAACCGGTAATACCTCATTGCGTCTAGGGGGAAGTTGGTAAGACCCTGCAGAACTTCCAATGCTTTAGGTCCTTGAAGTGCCAGCTGCCCTGTCTCCATGGTCTCATCTTTAATCGTTGCACCGTGGGTATTGTGTTTGTTCAGCCATTGTAGGTCCTTTTCGTGATTCGCGGCGTTAGTTACTAGCAGGTACTCCCTGCTGCTGAGTCGGTAGACTAGGATATCATCAACGACTCCGCCACTTTCGTTGAGAATAAAGGCGTAGCGAATTTGCCCTTCTTTCATGTCTGTCACATTATTTGACAGGATATGTTCGAGGAAAGAAATCGACTGTTCTCCGGTAACCTTGATTCGTCCCATGTGCGATACATCAAATAGTCCGGCATTGGACCGAGTAAAGTTGTGCTCAGCTACTATGCCGGTATACTGCAGGGGCATCGACCATCCCGCAAACTCAGTAATCTTGGCACCTAGTTTTGTGTGTTCCCCGTACAAAGGGGTCTTTTTGCTCACCACAGCACCTCCCTATAGTAAGTGATATCTGCTATGTTTTCCTTTGGGTTACTCAAAGTGCAAGACCAGTAAGCCTCAATCTGCACAGCCGTAAAGGCCTAATGAAATAGCCTGCTATGAGGTCTGTCTGCCTCGAGTACATACTGTAAGTAGCAACCACAATTGTAACCTTGGGTGGTGCTTATGTGTTGTAGATAAGTTAGCGTAAGCGAGTGAATAGAAATCTTGCAGGCCGCAAACCTCAGTCCGGGGCCTGATGACCCAAGGGTACTACTGCGAAGTTATGCTACATCTATACTATACATGGATTACCAGCTAAGTCAACTTTCACCCCGAAACAAGGATTTACTATTTTCGTGTTTCCCTTTGTAGCGCCATGAAGCTTCGTAAAGCCGTAAGCAATTTCCGGGGGCGGGAATAGAAGCCAGCAATTAATTGGGAAAACCACGGGTATTTCCCCTTGTAGGGGTACCAGTACAGCTCCTTGGGATACTTACCAGAGGACACCATGACTGCTTTTTCATGGCAGAAGGTTCTCAGTCCTGCTGCACTGTGATAGCGGCCCAGACCGCTTTGTTTTGTCCCACCAAAGGGAAGATGAGGATTGGCAATACTGACAAGCACATCATTGATCATAACATTACCGCAGATCAGGCGGCTTGCCACGTAGTTAGCACGAGCTAGATCAGAACTCCACACACTTGCCCCTAATCCATAGATTGCATCATTAGCAAGGGCTATTGCTTCCTCGGTGTTAGTAAAGGACATAATTGGAAGTACAGGACCGAAGGTCTCCTCTTGCATGATCTTCATATTATGGGTTACCCCAGTCAAGATGATGGGAAAGGAGAGTTGATCCTTCCCTAAATCATCCAACGTAGGGCCAAGACAGATTTGCGCTCCCTGGGATAGGGCTTCTAGAATCTGTTCTTTGAGTGTATGCGCTTGTTGGGGAAGGGTCAAAGTACCTAAGTCGCAGTCACTGTGGCTACCTTGGGTTAGTCTCTTGGCTTCATGCACAAGTTTTTGCATAAAGGTACTGTAGATGGCTTCCTCGACATAAAGGCGTTCGGTGGACAAGCAGACTTGTCCGCAGTTGGTAAGGCTTCCCCACAGGGCCCCTTGTACAGCCCGTTCCATATTGGCATCGGCAAAGACAATCATTGGATCCTTACCGCCAAGTTCCAGCGTGGTGGGGATCAACTGGCGTGCCGCTTGAGCTTGGATCGCTTTTCCGGTGGCGATTGAGCCGGTGAAGAAGATATGATCCGGTCCTCCATCAACCAAAGCTGCACCAAGGTTACCGTCCCCAAGGACCACCTGCACCACATCAGGAGGAAAGTGTTGAAACAACTGTCGAATCAACTGGTGGACACCACCGGCTACCTCAGAAGGCTTAACAATCACTGTGTTGCCAGCTACCAAGGCACTGATCATGGGGATGACCGTAAGCTGCAGCGGGTAGTTCCACGGGGAAATGACAAGCACCACTCCTCGAGGCATATACTCGATGGAGGATCTTCGGCCGTAAAGCAAGGGGGGAGTAGGCACCCTGTGGGCATTGAGAATACTGCACGCATTCCTCTGCATGTACTTGATGGTATCAAGGATGGGTGCGACTTCGGTCACAAGGCACTCAAGCTTTGGTTTACCTGTATCCTTGGAGACTACCTGACACAGGCTATCCCGTTGTTCTAGAACGCTAGCCTGTAGCTCATGAAGGTATCTGACTCTTTCTTTGACGGGAAGCTGAGACCATGGCAACTGAGCCCTTCGGGCTTTGTCATAGACTGCTTCGATTTCGGCGGAAGTCGTTTCTGTGGTAATCATTTTACTTCCTCCCCGTATAGTACTCCTGCCTCTTCCCATATTGTACATGATCTGGGCAAGCAGCTGTCGGGGGAAGAGCAGACTGGTAACAGAGTGTCTCCTGTTGCGTGTCAGAGCGTAGCCGCCAACTTCTGTTTCGGTCTAACCAATGGTTTCTAACGAAACTAGGGGGCGATGTGTCCCTCAAATACAAAGGAGTTGGCATTTTTGCTGCCAACTCCCTTGGCCAACAGCTGCAATCATTGGGCCATTTTTTGCTTAGCTTTATTTTCCTCAATTTTCCTCAAGTGTTCATTCCAGGCCTTGTCCGCCACTACACCCCACCTTTTGGCGATGTCTTGGCATTTGTCCGTGAGGTCCTCTACAGCCTCCTGATCTCCAGGCTGTGTCGAAGACGCTTTGGCCTCGGTGACCATTTCCTTAAGCTGATTAGGGTTATCAAGTAGGGGACAAGGGCGCAAATGGTTTTCATTAAAGGGTTGACGCTTGCGGTACTGCTGGAATAATGGGGACTGAAGAGCCTCAAGTAAGGTGCAGTCCTTAATGTTCATGTTAGCATAGTGAATAAAGGCGCAGGGTTCAACGTCGCCTCTTGCATTAATATGAAGGTACCGGCGCCCACCGGCGATACATCCGTTGACGAATTCGCCATCGTTCCAAAAGTCCATGAGGAAGATGGGTTTTTCATTCCGTAGCTGCCGTACCCGGTGAAACATCCATTCTCTTTGCTCAGGACTGACGAGAAGATCCAGCTGAGCATCCTTTCCTAAAGGCATGTAGGTGAAGTACCATCCGAACATGCACCCCTTTTTGACCATGTGGTCAACGAACTCATCGGAGGCAATTGCTTCGGTATTCTTACTGTGATAGCACGCAGAAAAACCAAAACCTACGCCATGCTCTTTAAGAATGTCCATGGCTTTCATGATTCTTTTGTAAGTACCCTTTCCACGCCGCAGGTCGTTTTCGGCTTCCATCCCCTCAACACTAATTGCCAAGAAAAGATTACCCACTTGCCTTAGCTGTTCGGCGAATTCCTCATCCACCAGAGTACCGTTGGTAAATGATAGAAAGACACATTCTGAGTGCTTCCGGGCTAGGGTGATCAGGTCGTCCTTGCGCATGAGGGGTTCGCCACCGGAATAAATGTAGGTATATATCCCTAGGTGTTTACCTTCTCTAATGATTCGATCCAACGTCTCTAAATCCAGAGAGTCGTGCTTATCGTATTCCGCCGCCCAACATCCGATGCACCTTAGATTGCACGCAGCCGTGGGATCCATCAAAATGGTCCAAGGAACATTGCAGTCATATTTTTCTACCATTTCATAGCCTTTGGGTATTCCGTACAGCCCGGAGTACACAAAGAAATTTGCCATAAACCTTTTCCGTACCTCAGGGTCTAATTCTTCAAAGGCCCGCAAAATTAGTTGTCGCCAGTTGTTATCCGGGGTCGCCCAGTACTTCCTGATCTCGTTAATGACATATTTGTGCTCATCAAGTCTGGCATACCGTTCTGACCAGTCTAATAACTTGGGTACGTTTACTTCAGGATCTTTTTCTGCATAGCCAATTGCCCGTCGAATAGCAAATTTAGCAACAAATCGCTTGATTGGCCCCATCGTACTACCTCCTTTTTCAAAACCGAGTTTTTCGCTTAATAGATCATTTTAAAGATTTAGTATAACTTATGATTTGGTCCCTTCCGTGTATAGGCTCCTCCCTTATGCTTAACGTTATTCAAAAGCTCAAATAAAAAATAGGCAGGAAATGCCCTGCTCTAAATAGCATTTAGGGTCTCCTGCCAGAAGTCAAAGATGCGTGCCCTTTCCGCTTTTGATATTTCATCAGGGAAAGACTGCGCCTCAGCTATTTGGGTATATAGGTAGGTACGAACGTCCGTTGGAAGAGTCGATCGGACAGCAAGGCCAATAACAAACCCTAATGCACTGAGTAACCCTGTTTCAATGCTTGCGGTTCTAAGCCATGACTGTACACCCACAGGGGAGAGCATCTTGATTAAAAGGAAAATGATTGCAATAAGATAGATAAACGATAGCTCTTTGGATACAGCGGTCCTAGCATCATGAACAAGGCTTTCCAGACAGATATGACTATCGTCCATCTCATGGAAAAGATGCAGTAAGCTCTTCTTGGTTCTATGGACTTCTTCGCTTAGGATCCCATCTCTTTTGGTAGGTACTTCGGGTTCAATGGGTACCGCGCCTAGTCGTGAACGACCTACTTGTCCGGCTTCGCGATCATTTAGGTACTGAAGCTGAACAAGACCTTTACCCGCCAGAATCTTTACCATGTCATAGGCCGTCCATTTACTTACCTGGAGCTTGCAGGCCAGATCAGTATAGTGGACCGGCGTTCCGGTTTGATCATATAGCTGGTGGATCGCTTCTAGAAACTGACGTCGTCTTTCTGTTAAAGCCATAACTTCCTCTCCCACCCAAGAAACCCAAAAATGCTTTCATGGTGAAAGTAACACAAAAACTCAGTTGTGTCAAGGGTCACCAGAACATGGTATGAGACGGTAACATCACAGTATTATAATGGCTTTAACATAGCTAATTCAGTTGGTCTTATTGGTATTCAGATGGTCTGCTGCGAGTTGTAGTAGGATATCCCTTTGATTTAGGTCGGGCTCATCTATAACCTGTTCCAATAAGTAACTCAATGTACTACCTATGATAGGGCCTGGTCTAAGTTCCAGATAAGTCTGTAGGTCTCGGCCATCGACGGCCAAGTCCTGGAGAGAGAAAACCTCATCTTCCTGTAGAATCTCTCGCATCTGTTGTGTAAGGCTTTCCAAATATGAGCGCGCCTGGACCATGTCCCGGGGCTGGCTTCCTAGTATATCAGCACAGCGGAGCTTGAGTAAATCATCCACCGTATCTTTGCCCACCCGAGCGATAAAACGCCGGAGGGCTCGCTTAGTGGCGGCGGGGGCAATTTGAAACATGTGCCAGCGCACTAGGTGGGATACCTGGTTGATTACTTTCTTGCTATAGCGCAATCGGCCGAGGATGTCTTGGACCATTACCTCGCCAACCCGGTCATGACCGTAATAGTGTGCACCATGTCTGTCCCACGTCAGTGTTTTGCCTTTACCGACATCATGGAGCAAAGCGGCAAGACGCAGTACAAGGTTGGGTTCCACAAAGCCAGTTACAGCCATGGAGTGCTCAAGGACGCTTTGCTTTTCGAATCCGCCCTTGGGAATATCGTCACAGAGAATCAGTTCTGGAATGACCACGCCTAATACTCCCCGCCGGTGCATTAAACGTAAGGTATAGGTTGGCTCCTGGGCGGTGATCAGACGACTAAACTCATCCCTTATCCTTTCTTTGCTAATGGGCAAGAGCCAGTTGGGATCAATTGCAAGTGAAGTAGCCCGATGAGGTTTGAAGTCCAAAGTAGCCACAAAACGGAAGAAACGCAGGATCCGCAGACCATCTTCTTGGAAACGTTGCTTGGGATCCCCGACAGTTCGGACGATCCCCTTTTTTATATCCCGTTTTCCGCCGAAAGGATCAATGTAACGATCATCTATGGGACTGTAGGCGATAGCATTGATGGTAAAGTCTCGTCGGGCAAGATCCTCTATTAAATCAGTACCGAAGGTTACAGCCACAGGGTGTCGTCCATCGGTATAGGTACCGTCCTGTCGCATTGTGGTGACTTCCAGCGGTCTTCCATCAATAAGTACTGTCACTGTGCCATATTTTACGCCGGTGGGTAGTGTTGTCTCAAATACCGATGCTACTTCTTCAGGATGAGCATCGGTACAGATATCCCAGTCGGTAGGTTCCACCCCACGGAGCAGATCCCGTACTGCACCTCCTACGATGTACGCTTGGAAACCGGCTTCTTCAAGTTTGGTGCACAGGTAGCTTACATGGGACGGTGGCTCCAACTGTTTTCGAGACATCTTTCTCCCCCTGCATGTGCTGTGCTCTAATTAGACAAACTAGGATACAATAGTTCTTGCTCTTAATGTATCTTTCCCCAAATACCAGGGATTTTCCTGTCAATCTGTACTAGTTCTTGTGACGCTTAGGGTTGACTGTGGTAAGATATAATGAGAGATTCCAAAGGAGCCAGGTTGGATTATCACACCCAGTAGCACCGGGAAATAACGGTAGCAACCTCTAATAGGGTAGAGGATAGACTACCAATAGACAGGAGGAAGGCGCATTTTGGACATTCGCTTTCCTGCGCCCAATTATTCATGATTATCGATGCCCACACCCATTGCTTTCCGGAACACATTGCCGCCAGAGCGATTCCGATGTTAGCAGCCCGCGCAAAAATCAGATACTATGTTGATGGAACTGTTCCAGGACTGTTCGACTCGATGGATCTGTCCGGAGTGGATATCTCCCTGATCCAGAATATCGCCACTAAACCCGACCAAGTCCAGAATATTAACAACTGGGCAGGCCAAATACAATCGGAGCGGATTAGGTGCTTTGGAACAGTACATCCAGACTATGCCGACTGGAGCAAGGAGATCGAACGGATTGCCCATCTGGGGATGATCGGTATTAAGTTTCATCCAGATTACCAGGATTTTGATGTCGATGATGACCGCATGCTCCCTCTTTATGAAAAGACGGCCCAGACTGGTCTGATGCTTCTTTTTCACGCAGGCCTAGATGTGGGATTTGGTGAGCCTGTCCGCTGCCAGCCAAAGGCTCTGGCTCAGGTAGTCCGTCGCCTCCCCAATGCTACGATTATCGGGGCCCATATGGGCGGCTTTGCCCGATGGGAGGAGGCTTTGGAGCATTTGGCCGGGCAGAACATTTATCTCGATACTTCCTACTCCTTTGATTACGCTCCACGGGAACTTCTGCTTGAGATGATCAAGATCCATGGACCAGAACGGATCCTTTTTGCATCGGATTCACCTTGGGGTGACCAACGCCAGGAACTGGAGCATATTCGCAGTTTACCCCTGGAGGAACGGGAACGAGAACTCATTTTGGGAAAGAACATGGAACGATTAATCAAGATGCACAGCTAACTCAGAACATATAAGCTGAGCTTGTGGTTGCTAGAACGAAGGGAACTAGGCCCTGTGGAGGATGACTACTATTGAACATTATCCTTGCGTCAGTTAACGCAAAATATATTCATTCGGGATTGGCCATTCGCTATTTGGCTGGCTATTGCCGGGAGGATTTCCCTGAGATTAAGCTTATGGAGTATCATATCAATGAACCAATAGATGCGATTGTTTCCGAGATTTACCGAAGTAAGCCCAAGGTTCTCGGTCTTTCCTGCTACATATGGAATGTCGAGTACGTACCGAAAATCGTTGATACGCTAGGTATGCTTCTCCCTGAATTAATAGTAATCCTCGGGGGACCGGAAGCATCCTTCTCTGGCGAGACGTTGCTTGCTCAACATTCAGCCATAGACTACGTTATTGCCGGAGAAGGGGAGTATGCTTTTCTAGCATTACTAAAGGCGATAGCCAAAGAAGAGGATGATCTATCCCAGATCCCTGGTCTGTATTGGCGATCTAATGGCAAGATTCGACTAAACGAGGGCTATCAAGAGATTGCTGACCTAGATACAATTCCCTCTCCCTACGAAGATGGGGTAGGGGGCTTGGAGAATAAACTGGTATATCTGGAGACCAGTCGTGGTTGTCCCTATGGGTGTAGTTATTGCCTGTCGTCGGTGAGTAGGACGGTGCGCTTTTTCTCCATGGAGCGGGTGAAAAAGGACATTAAGCGGCTAATTGATGCCGGAGTGCCCCAAGTGAAGATGATTGACCGTTCCTTTAACTGGCCCAAGGAACGGGCATTGGAGATCTGGCAGTTTGTGGCGGAACATAGTCAGAACACAGCCTTTCATTTTGAGATCCGTCCCGATCTTTTGGGGGAGGCGGACTTGGATTTTCTACGAAAGATGCCACCGGGACTCATTCAGTTTGAGATCGGAATCCAATCCACAAATCCCCGAACTATAAAGGCAATCCAAAGGAACATGTCCATAGAGAAGTCCCTTGTTGCCATTAGCCGATTGTCAAAGGCTGGTAATATCCACTTACATGTGGACTTAATTGCAGGACTTCCCCATGAGGATCTACGCAGTTTTGGTCAATCCTTCGACGATGTATTTGCAGTGGGTCCCCATCGGATTCAGGTGGGGTTCCTCAAACTCCTACCCGGATCGCATATGCGTGAGAACTCCGCGGAGATCGACTGTATATATACGGGGTTTCCACCCTATGAGGTGTTGCACAGTAACGAGATGAGCTATGGGGATCTATTGGTAGTCAAGGATGTGGAACAGCTAGTGGAGCTTTACTATAACTCAAAAAGATTCTCCCATAGCTTAAAGCTGGCGGCATCTTTGTGGGGTTCTGCCTTTAGGTTCCTCCAGGATTTTGCCGAGTATTGGCGTAGTTTGGGGTACTTCCGTATTGGGCACAAGCTCCGCAAGCTATATGATATCTTCTTTGACTTTTTGCAGAGCAGGCGACCGGATTGGCAAGAGGTCACCGTGGAACTTTTGAAGTTTGATTTCCTCCTTAGTGAATCCAAAAGCGGGTTGCCCGCTAGCTTATCCCCCTATGGGTCCAAGGAATGCCGTGCCCTCTATCGTGATCTTTTCGCCTCTGAAGGATTTCTAGAGCAGCAATTTCCCTATCTGGTTGGTTTTTCGCCCCGGGAGATCAGCAAAAGGATCAGGACAGAACAGTTTCACTATGGGGTGTCGTCTTTGTCGCAGGATGCCCATTTCGTTTGCCCGAAAAAGCGGGATGAGATCATCTGCTTTGATTACGGTAGGCTAGATCCAGTAACGGGACACGCCAAATGGATTGTCCTACCGACAGATAAAGGCTAGTTTTCAGGAAGGATATTTCCAGCGATCAGCGAAAAAAGAGGTTGAGTCGAAATTCTGCGGAGGGATTGTTGTTGTCTAGGAAGCTACGGTTTGGCCTGATTGGGTGTGGTGTTATTGCGCCGACCCATGCAACGGTACTAACAAGATGTGAAAACGCAGAGCTTGTTGCAGTCTGCGATACTATTGAGGAAAGGGCACAGAAACTAGCAGCCGAATTTGGTGTTCAGGAAGTGTATACGGATTACCAAAGGATGCTTGAGCAAGAGAATATTGATGCGGTTAGCATTTGTACTCCTCATTACTTGCATGCTCCCATGTGTGTTGCTGCCGCCGCATGTGGCAAGCATGTCTTAGTGGAAAAACCTATGGCAATTAGCCAGCAGGATTGCCAAGATATGATTGATGCCTGTAAGCGGGCCGGTGTGCGACTTGGGGTTTGTTTTCAACACCGCTTCAATTACTCCACTAGGGAAATCGTCCAGGCCGTGAAGACCGGCCAGATGGGCAAACTCCTATTCGCAGCAGCCCAGGTTTATTGGTATCGAAGCCAAGAGTACTACGATGGTGATGCATGGCGGGGATATTGGGCTACCGAAGGTGGTGGAGTACTGATCAACCAGGCCATTCATAGCTTGGACCTTCTTCTGCACCTATTAGGGCCCGTTGACGGTGTCCTAGCTGATGTGGCAACCATTAACCACGATATTGAAGTGGAGGATGTGGCTACGGTGGTGTTACATTTCTCCAGTGGTACGCGGTGTGTTTTCTCCGCTACCAATTGTGCTTTTCCTGGGTTTGCCCAAAGGTTAGAACTGTTTGGGGATCGGGCAAGTGTTATTGTGGAGGGTACCCAGATCAAGGAATGGATAAAACAAGAAGAAGGACGGGCTGTTAAGGTAGATGTTGCCCCGGGCGAATGCGGGGAATTCCTAGGTAAACGTTACTATGGTACAGGCCATGCACCACTGATTGAGGAGTTTGTGGATGCAGTCTTGGCTGACCGTGATCCCTATGTTTGTGGAGAGGAAGGGAAAAGGGCAATTCAAGTGATTGAAGCCATCTACAGGTCTGCTCGTAGTGGTTCATATACAAGAATAATTTGAGGAAGGAGAGCTACTATGGTCACTTTGAGTGCTTTTGCCGATGAGATTCACCCTGATTTGACGGTGCAGATGGATGAGTTGGAGAAAAACGGCATCCGTTACATAGAGTTACGGGGTGTTGACGGTAAGAATGTAAAGGATTTAGGTAAGGATGAAGTCAAGAGGATCAAAGAACAGCTGGACCAGAGAGGATTTGGTATTTCCTCCATTGGTTCTCCCATTGGGAAAATCGGGATTCAGGATGATTTTGGACCCCACTTCGATGACTTCAAGCGGATTGTGGATACAGCCTTGGCACTTTCCAGTAAGTACATCCGGATCTTTTCGTTCTTCATTCCTGCGGGCGATGATCCAAAGTACTTCCGGGATGATGTGATGGAACGGATATCCCGCTTCGTAGAGTATGTCGAGGGAACAGGAGTAATCCTCCTGCATGAAAACGAGAAGGGTATCTATGGCGATACGGGAGAGCGGAATCTAGATATCCTAAGGACCATTGATTCTCCATTGCTAAGAGCAGTCTTTGATCCTGCCAACTATGTGCAGTGTAAAGAACATCCTTATGAGGATTGTTTTACTAAGGTACAGGAATATGTGGCCTATGTCCACATTAAAGACGCCCTGCTGGAGAATGGGCGGGTTGTTCCTGCCGGAGCAGGCGATGGGGATGTTAAAAGGGTTTTGGCGGAGCTATTCAAGGCAGGATTTGATGGCTTCCTGTCCTTAGAGCCCCATCTGCAGGCCGCCGGAACCATGAGTGGGTTCAGTGGACCGGACCTTTTCAAAGTTGCGGTCGATGCATTGAAGTCTATTCTAAAGGAACTAGATGTGATGTGGAGTTAAGGATGGGGGCGACAATGTGAGTGGTAATGTATTAGTCGTAGGTAGTCTCAACCTGGATTTAGTGGTGTCCGCACCATCCATTCCGCGGCCTGGGCAGACCGTTTTGGGGACGGACTTCCAGATGTTTCCTGGTGGCAAAGGGGCCAATCAGGCTGTGTCCGCGGCGAGGCAAAATGCCTCCACCGCTATGGTAGGTAGGATTGGAAAGGATGAGTTCGGAGAACGTTTGCTGGAGAGCCTACATACCAGTGGAGTAGGCACCGAGTTTGTAGCCGTTGATCCAGATCTATCTACCGGTGTTGCCTTTATCTGTGTAGATGAGGCAGGGGAGAATGCCATCGTTGTTGCTCCCGGTGCCAACAACGGTTGTGCCATAGAGCATTTGCCAGGGGCGATTTGGGAGCAGACTGACGTGGTTTTGCTGCAGTTGGAGATTCCCCTCGGGACAGTCACTAAGGCAGCGGCCTATGCCAGGGAACACGAAGCATTGGTCATATTGGATCCAGCACCACCACAGGTATTACCCAGAAATCTTTTGGAGAATGTGGATATCCTGGTACCTAACAGCAGTGAGGCTGCTGTTTTAGCTGGAATGGATGATCCGGTAACCGAGGCGAATGTGCAGGAGGTCGCAGAGAAACTCTTATCACTAGGTCCGAAGCAGGTGATTGTGAAGCTCGGGGCCGATGGGGCCTTCCTATGGGGGCAGTATGCTAAGGAACGGGTCTATGGGATTCCAGTGGAAAGTGTGGATACCACTGCAGCCGGGGATTGTTATGCAGGGGCCCTAGGTGCCTGTCTAGCCCGGGGGGCGACCTTGCTTGAAGCTGCTCGGTATGCCAATGTCGCTGCGGCTATTGCTGTAACCCGCAAAGGGGCACAAAGCTCCATGCCTACTTCATCAGAGGTGGAGACCTTCATCGATAAACTGAAATAGACCATTAGAAGAAAAGCCGCCTGTCTCTCGGCAAAAACCGGGAAAGCCAAGGCGGCTTTTTCCAAGCAACATGGTCTTACACTAAACTTGCGACAAGATCGCCGACCTCGGTTGTGCTGTAACCCATCTTACCAGCGGCAAGGCTCTTAACATGATCACGGCATACGGTGATCACGGCATTTTCTACGGCTTTGGCAGCTTGATCCTCACCAAGGAATTCCAACATCATTCCCACCGCGCTAATGGCTGCAAGGGGATTGATTACATTTTTGCCTGTGTATTTAGGTGCTGAACCGCCAATGGGCTCAAACATAGATACTCCTTCGGGATTGATGTTACCGCCTGCAGCAATGCCCATGCCGCCTTGAATCATCGCGCCCAGGTCGGTGATGATATCCCCGAACATGTTGTCAGTAACAATAACATCGAACCATTCTGGGTTCTTCACCATCCACATGGTAATCGCATCAACATGCGCGTAGTCTCGCTTGATATCCGGGTATTCCTGACCCACCTCATTGAACGTACGTTCCCATAGATCAAAGGCATAGGTAAGCACGTTTGTTTTACCACAAAGGGTCAATGTATTACTTTTGTTTCGCTTTTTGCAGTAGTCGAAGGCGTAGCGAATGCACCTTTCCACACCCTTACGGGTATTTACTGATACCTGCACAGCTACTTCGTCGGGAGTATATTGCTTGGTGAACCCACCGGTCCCGGTGTACAGACCCTCGGTGTTTTCCCGGACTACCACAAAGTCGATATGCTCTGGCCCCTTATCCTTTAGGGGAGTGTCCACTCCCGGATAGAGCTTCACAGGGCGTAGGTTGATATATTGGTCCAAAGCAAAGCGTAGTTTAAGCAAAATGCCCTTCTCGAGAATACCGGGTTTTACATCGGGGTGGCCGATGGCGCCTAGATAGATGGCATCAAAGCCCTTTAGGTCTTCTATTGCGGAATCTGGTAGTACTTCTCCGGTTTTTAGGAAATGGTTACCTCCGAAGTTGAAGGTTGTTGTTTCGTAGGCAAAGCCCTGTTTTGCAGCGACAGCCTCCAACACTTTTAAACCCTCGGCGACGACTTCAGGACCAGTTCCATCGCCAGGTATGACAGCAATCCTATGCATACTGTGTTCCCTCTTTTCCCAATGGTCTTTCGATCTCTCACCTGAGATTCGGCATATATGGGGTTGATTCCTGCTTTTTACAGTCATATGTAGCAGATTCTGTACCTAATTTGAGCATTTTCCCCTGGATAAATGCAGGGGACGTTGTCCTGTCTTTCGACCTTGGCACAGGCTGGTGTTTTGCCCGTATTACTCGTCCCGCCGACAGCGTCCAAAAGGCGAACCGTACACCTGCCCCTCATCTAGTGTGTATGGTATAATAGACCTATGAATAAGAGGTGGAAGCGTCCAGGAGACTCAGGTATCCTTAGTGTTTAGTGAGGACTTCGCTTTGCAGGCATCTTAATTGACTTGATCGAGTATACTTAACTGGATATATCCACTAATCAGAGGAGAACTGATCGGTTAGGTCTGTACCAAGTAGCCCAATTCGGCTTGAGGACAAGGGTGTTAAACTTGCTCCGAAAAAGGCTGCATGGGTTTCCAGAATACGGTGACAATGTGTGCCAACTCAACGAGGTATCGGCCTGGCCACGGAGTCATAGCCAAGTAAAAGTGGATGTCTTGATCGATATATGGCCATGAGTTACCATTAGAGGTTCAGTGCCCATGGGCATCAATTGAAGGGGTAATGAAGTATGCCATTGAACATTGCAGTTTTTAGTGATAGTTACAGACCGTACTCCAGTGGGGTTGTCCGGTCTATAGATCTATTTACCAAACAGCTCGTAGAACAGGGACATCATGTATATGTGTTTGCACCGAAGTATAGCAAGGAAGAAGGGGATGTCCTTGCCTTGGAAGATAGTAACGACGGACCTGCTACTAGGGTATTTCGCTTTTACTCGGTTTCCGCGCCTAGCCTAAGAGACTTCCGTCTGCCCGTGCCGGTATCCCCGGTGATCTACCGGGTGATCAACGCGCTAGGTATCGATGTGATCCACAGCCATACCCCATTCTTGATGGGCAGTCTCGCAGATGGAGTCAGTAAGAGATGTCGCTTGCCATTGGTGTTTACCCACCATACGATGTATCATGAGTATGCTCACTACTGGCCCGGTGCAACGTCAGTATTGCGTCGGTTTATTGTGAGCTGGTTAGCGCACTACTGTCGTAAGTGCGATCTGGTGATTACACCGACGCAATCGGTAAAGGATGTAATCATGCCCTTATACCATCTTACCAAGGAACCGGTGGTTATCCCAACCGGTATAGAACTAGGGTTGTTTGCAGAGGGAGATGGAACGAAGTTTCGCCGGGAGAATGGCATCGGTTCCGATGAGATCATCCTTACCTATGTGGGGAGGATAGCTGAGGAAAAGAGCCCGGCTTTTCTTCTAGACGTGTTGAGCCAAGTACGGCAACGCTTCCCTGCAAAGCTGCTCTATGTTGGTGGAGGGCCTCTTCTGGAATACTTGAAATATAAGGTTAAGGAACTCGGACTTCAAGATGCGGTTCTTTTTACCGGACAAAGACCCTTTGAAGAGGTAGTTGATGCCTTTCTTGCTGGAGATATTTTCGTCTTTCCATCCCGCACAGAAACCCAGGGACTCGTAACCCTAGAAGCGATGGCTGCAGGGCTCCCCGTGGTGGGTATTAACGCGCCAGGAACTAAGGATTTGGTAACCCATGGTGTGGAAGGGTTTTTGACGGATTACAATGTAGTGGATTTTTCCACGGCGGTGTGTCGTCTAATTGAAGATCCAACGCTACGCGCGGATCTCTCCAAGAATGCGCTCCTTAAGTCCCAGCGGCTCAGCTCTGTGGAGACGACTAACATGCTTTTAGCCCAATACCGCAGACTGGTCATGAACAACCGCATGCTTCCCCAACGGGTATGATCTGCCCTAATACCCTTCCCAACCTAAACGGCGGGAGATCTCCAGTCCATAGGTGATGAAGGACTGGGCCATGGTGTCGATTTCCTCTAGGGGGAATCGCTCTGACGGTCCTGAGATACTCATGGAAGCACCAATGCGACCGGATTCATCTCTGATGGGTACGGCAATGCACCGAATACCCCATTCATGCTCCATATTATCCACGGCATAACCCCGGGCCCGGGTGTTTCTAAGTTCCTCAAGCAGATCTTGAGGACGGGTGATCGTGTTCTGGGTGTACCTTGGTAGCCCATGGAGATCGATGATCGCCTTTACCCGTTCATCGGGGGCGAAAGCGAGAATAGCTTTACCAACCCCGGTACAGTGTATGGAAGCTCGCTTACCCACCGCTAGCCTATTAACGGAGCGATCAGCCGGCTGAATACTCTCAAGATAGACTACTTGGCCATCCTCTTCGATGGCTAAATGAACCGTTTCACCAAAGGCTTCCTTGACCTTTTCCATGACGGGTAAAGCCACCTTACGCAGTCCTAAACCTTCTCTGACGATATTGCTCAGGTACAGAATATGCATTCCTAGACGATACCTTTTTGTCTCGGGGTCCTGCTCAATAAACCCTTCGCCTTCGAAGGTTGATAGGATATTATGTACAGTGCTCTTTTGCAGATCGAGGATTTGACTGATCTCGGTTACGCCCAGTTCTGGTTGGGACGTACTAAAACACTTGAGTACTTGGATTGCCTTGTGTAAAGATTTTACTTTAGGTGCTGGTTTGTCTTTTGTCCTTGGTGACATGCTCAATTTCCTCCGGGTAACAGCGAATTCGTCTAAACTGAATAGGTGTATTCTCGTTCTTATATATAGAATACACTTCTCCATTGGTAAAGACTATTCCTGCTCCTGGTCGATTCTACGGTTGGGGACATCATGTCATATTCCAAGGGACCAAAGGGCTTAGTCAGCTAGCATCCTGGTAAGCCCTGTTTAATGCTAAATCTAAGTGGGGACAGACGTAGTGATCACCTAAAGCCTCAGTTACCTTAAGATCCGCCAGTTTCTGGAGGGAATCCCCTTTGACCCCTGCAACATAGACAATGCGATCTTCCTCCTGATACCGCTTTGCCATTTTCTTCAGGAGCAAGATCGCGGTATCATCAGTTGCCGGTACGTTCGTGCAATCTAGGACCAGGATCTCTCTTCCCTGGGCCAAGGATTGGACTTGTTTCATGAGCTTTTCGGTGCTTAGGAAGAAGACAGGTCCTTCGAGGCTTACCACCGCCACCTTGGGATGCTCCGGTAGTCCCTGTGGATGCTGAGTGATATGGGGAAGTCTTGCTAGCTCAATCATGAGGAAAAGAATCGCTACGGCCAACCCTCCTGCCACTGCGATAGTTAGATCAAAAAACACAGTAAGAACCATGGTGGTGAACAGGGGAATCCCATAGCTCCATCCCGCCTGGGGTACCAGTTTCAGTCCCGGCCAGTCTACGGTGCGTACAGCAGTGACCATCAAAATCGCCGCCAATGAGGCCAGAGGAATATGCGCTGCCCAGCGGCCAAACAGGAAGACCACAATGAGTAATACCACCGAATGGACCATTCCCGCTAGTCTAGTGCGCCCGCCGCTATTAACGTTAACCGCCGTGCGGGCCATTACCCCTGATATAGGGATGCCGCCAACTAAAGCGCTGGTCAAATTCCCCAATCCTTGACCGATTAACTCCCGATTCGCATTGTGGGTTTGCCCGGTCATTGTATCGGCAACTTCTGCGGATAATAGGGACTCGATGGTACCCAGAAAGCATATGGTAATGGCCGGCATGACTAATCCACGAATGTTCTGTAGTTGACCGAGGGGTAGAACTAATTTCGGTAAGGTGGCAGGGATCTCTCCCACCAGATGTGGACTGTGGAAAAATAACTGATTTGCCGCAATTCCCACGGCAAGGCCAAACAACGAGGCGGGAATTTTCTTAGCGAAAAACATGGCAAAAAGGATGGCGGCAGCGGTGACCAGGGTCACGGATGGGGTTTGCAGGGCTGTCTCGATCTGAGACATGAAGATAATGATAGCAACACCGTTTGTAAACCCGGAGATGACCGATTGAGGGAGGAACTTGACAAACCGTCCTAGGCGCAGCATGCCTAAAACGATCTGCATTAATCCAGCCAATGCACCAGCAAGAAGCATGCCTTCTATGCCGTACTTGGCGATGATAGCCACTAGTACTACGGTCATAGTACCGGTGGGCCCGCTCACCTGGACCTCGCTGCCCCCAAAAAGAGAAGTGACAAAGCCGGCGAAGATAGTCGCATAAAGCCCCGCTAACGCACCGGCGCCACTTGCAATTCCGAAAGCTAAAGCCAAAGGCAAAGCAACAACAGCAACGGTTATTCCCGAAAGGATATCATTCTGATACCTGTTCCAAAGCGTCATGTTTATTCACCCTGTCAGCTAATCTAGTATGTCAAGCGCGCTTTGCCTCCATTAGGCGATAAAAAAAGCGCATGCAAAGTCCTAACGGGGACTAATACATCCGCTTGGCGCACTCCTACGGGGTTAGCTGACGGGCTCGGGCACCCAAGTTGCCCTACCTAGCAAAACTAGGATTCACCCCAAAATTTGGTTCCCCCGCTACCTGTCGGGATTCGGAGATGTGCAGTAGATTCATTTTTATGAGAACACGCATATATTATACCACAGATGAGCAGGAAAGCAAGCGGCAATTTGGCCTGGTATGAGTCAACGATTCACGGGTACTGGCTCCATCTCCAATTTCTGTAGGTTCAACAGCTGCTAAGCATACCACCTTCGTTGAGTCTGTGCATTAGGTTCGACATACCCCCCGATGATGTC
>JALNWK010000044.1 GCA_023230925.1 Limnochordia bacterium | reverse complement strand
TGGCAGGAACACTGTAAAATGAATTATCAAAGCGAATAAGACAATCACGTTGAACCTTTGCTGTTGTAGTCTTACTGGTATCTAAAGGAATTGAGGGTAAAGGCAAAAGATAAGGCTTCTCTCTGTTAAACGCTTCACCAACTGACTCCGGGTGTCGTTCAATATGATGCCTGGCATAATTCCTGCATTCTTCGAGCAGCATCTCGTTTAGTTCTGCCCATGAGCCCACTCTAGGCATAGGTACAAGGAAGTTTCTTCGAAACCACCCTACGAGGTTCTCAACCAGCCCCTTATCATTACCTTTGCCAGGTCGACAAAACTCACTGCGGTAAGCATAATGGGCTTCTAGCAGCACAATAGACTTCTGCTTCGATACAACATATCTACCCCAGCCTTCCTTTACGGCAGTACGCATGTTATCGTAGATTACTCGTCTGGAGACTCCATCGAAAAACTCAAAACCTAGCCGGTGTCCTTCCAAAAGAAATTCACTTTGCTGCGTGGGAAAGGCGGCCACAAAAGGCTTACAACTATAGCACAGACGCATGCAGAATAAGTTACACTTGGTTTTCGTGTCTTTTAAGTAAAACCACCCTTCGCCCCAATCTACCTGACTAGCTTCGCCTAGATCCCAAGTCAACGGGATAAAGGCTTCTTCGACTCTTCCGCGAATCTCCCGAACTGCACTCGCGACGGATGCATAACCACCAGCAAATCCCTTTTCATCGACTAGCCTCTGGTAAATACGAGTAGCAGTATATTGCTGTTTCTGTGGGGCTTCCCGATCTTCCTCAAGATACTTCTATGAGTGTTGGATACAGCGGAAACGGACTGGGACTGGTAAAGACATCAGCATAGTCAGTGAGCACTTGGTTCATCTTGCGGATAAACCCAAGGGTCTCGGGAGTATACCACTCGCTAGGTGTGCCCATTAGCCACACGCCTTCTGCGTTGAAGAAAACCTGTTTCAGGCTTTGGTAGTTGCTCCCGATCGGCCTATCTACAGTAATGATTTCAATGGTCTTAAAATCCGGGAAGGCAAAACGATATAGGTTAAGACCATGAGGAGACCAGTCAGGCTGGTTTAGGCCCACCGCATAGCTAAAGGCGCCGTCCTGGTACTGGGTGATTACATCCACGGGAGCTTCCTCCGTATAAAGCACCACTTCCGTCGGTAGTACTGCACGTACCTTGTTAAGCAAAGCCGCCTCACCCCGGATGGGAGGAATACCTAGCTCATGCCCGTGTTCGCTGCTGTAGCAGAATTTTTCATAGCCGCCAAAGCCTAGTTGGTCAAGATAAAATCCCCGGGCACCCGTCACCTCCCAAATACTTCGGTACGTACTAGAAAGGTAGTCTTGCCATGGTTCACAGTGGGGACATAGGTCGTAATTCGGACTCCACTGGGGATATGGCCTTAGGTCCCTATTGAGCAACTGCCAATCGGCGCCATGTGCTTTGCCCACGAGGGATTCTGGGCTAACCAGATATCCTTCAAGATATAGTCCTACCGGTATACCCTGTTCGTGCACACCATCGATGGCCTCTTTAAAGGCAGCGGCCGATCCTAAGTATTCCCAAGGGTTGTAATCCCCCACACGGCCATGGGTAGGAGTCCATGCCCAGTCAAAAAGATGAAGGTAGTCTATAGAACCAAAGGCTTCAATATCCTCATCAATGGCTGGCTGAAAATTGAACACTTTCTGTTTCTCATCAAACATGCCACTTTTCTTCGGATGCCCAAAATGCATGAACTGCTGGCGGAAATTGAATACCTGCTGGAACCAATCCTTCCGTGGAGCAACCGGTTGGTACCAGGTATCAACCCAGTTTTTGTAAGCAAAGAAGCTTCCATGCCAACTACGTTCATAGACTCCTAAAGATGCATCGGGTAGTACCAAGGATCCCCCCGGTGCTATTGTGTTGGTAGCCTTGTTATCATAATAGACACCAAGACTGCCGGTCTGCTCCCCGGTTTTCGTTAGTTCAAAAATCTTGTGTGTTAGTTCTAGATCACGGGTAATGACGTAAAAGCCACCTAGTTCCGGACTAAAGAAGCTTAGAAACTGCAGAGGAAAGTATCCGCTATACAGTACTCCCGCGTCAAAAAGACGATCACTAATGTACACACCTCGCCGGGGATATACATACCAAAGCTGTCCCAGGTCATGTCGCTCTGCACGGGCAAAGGCAACGTTACGGATTGCTGGAAAGCGGATTTGCGGTGCAATCGTCTTCTCGCTTTGGTTTATCACCCTCAGTCCGAAAACCACCTCCCCAGTGCTATCAAACTGGCCGGTGAGTTCTAATTTGGTCTTTTCGGCAGCAAGGGTAAACGTAACGACATGATCTGTCACTGCCACATCTACAAGTGAGAAATCACTAGCGTTAAGGCCTCCCATATACTCGAAAATTGGGGATGGTGCCTGTAACATTTCAGTATCAGAGTAACGATTCCTCAAGGAAATGAGCCGGGGCTGATTTGTTGCTGTCATGATCAGCTGCATGACTTCATTCTCAAAGACAATACGTCCTTCTGCCTCGTAGATTCGCCCTTCCCCCGGGTTTTTCACCGAGTATTTAGGAGTATCTACTGGGGCTACAGCCTTTGGGTAACCAGATCCATGGGCCCACTCCTTTCTACCGATGGTAAGACCACCTAGGTAGAAGCTACCGTTACGCATTTCGTCTCGTAAGACAAGACGTGAGATGACCGATACCTTCGATGGAACCACGACATAGACCCCAAAACCTCTCTCAATCTGGTGGGTACCATTATCTAGCCGTTGCGGAAAGATCTGTTCCTTAGTACCGTCCTCATACTGAATCTCCAACAGGAACCGCTCCACCTGGCTAATGCTTGTAATGGCACCACTACCTAGGGAGGGGTCCTCATCCCCGACAAACCTAGCACCCATTAGTAGATAAAGGGACCTCGCTTCCTTGCCGATCTCCACACCCACTGATTCAGTGCCACTGAGGGTAGTACCAATCAGCTGGGGGGCTTCAGGATTGACCAGGAAAGGCACTGCCTCATCCTGGGTAATGACAGTGATTCTTTCTTCTCTGAACCATTTTGCATCAAATTCATCCCGTTGAAAAGGCAATGCTACATCTACTTGTGCCCCGACTAACGGTACGGGATCGAATTCGTCTAGGTTCACATCGTGCCAATCATAGGCATAGTCTAGGTCATCACTAAGCCGCCGTTTGCCATCCATAATTGACGCAACCGTCACAGGAGACTCATCCTCCCTCGGTTGCAGTTTGCAGTTACCGGAATAGAAACCCAATGAACCGATCTCCGCGAAAGCATCCGGTTGGCCGGCTTGCACTTGGACGATGATCGTCTTAATCGTGATCGATGGTAGGACAGCCACCGCCGTATTCCATCGTCCATCATCCTGTAACTGATAGAGGTTCAGAGGAATATACTCGCGTTCGTCAACATCATAGATGAAAATAAAGAAATCGCTGTGGGGTTGCCCGGTCCGAGTAGCGGTGTTTCCAGCCCGATATCGCACCACTAGGTAAGGAGTATCTGTTACATCAATTAGTTGATCGTTATCTAGGGTGCAGGTCCACTTCATCCCTTTACCCACTTCGGAAACGGCAAACCGCCAAGCCTTGGCCTCTTTTGAATAGGTCGGTGGTGCGGGGACTTCCTCCAGAATGGGATTATCCGTGGGATTGCCTAGCCAGCTGGGCCGCGCCACCCACAGGGTTTTATCGATGGGAAGTACTTGAGACTCTTCAGCCATGGACAGAGCACGCTCACTTTCAACCTCTCGGTGGTAGTCATCCTTTGTACCAGGAGCTTTCACTACTTGTGCTCCCTGGGGTAACTCATTACTAAAAGCGATGTCATCTATACATAAGCTGGCATTACCTAACCGCGTTGCCTGCACCTGAACCCATATTCCTTCGATAATCCTCGCCTGGATACCGTGCATCTCTATGGCTAACAGATGCCACTCGCCGTCGGAGATTATGTCTTTGGCCATGACTAGGTGTTCCTCTGCCCTGCTTCCCTGATTTACAGAAAGGACGAACTCATCGGTGGACGTATTGAAGTTCTCTGCTCGATAGCGAAGCAGGAAATAGGCATCGGCATCAACAGTTTTTGGTATTTCCTGCTGCCATTTCATCCCTCGGTTACGGGAGATAACGCTAAAGCACAGGCCAGCTTCTTGAACAGTGACATTAGACTGAAACGCAGCATTACTTACCGCTTCAGGCACCAGTCTCCAAACTGAAGCATCCTCCAGGCTATCTCGATAGGACTGGGCACAGGCAAAACCAGTACACATCAAGATCACTATTACAGCCACGAAAGCATTTCTCATGATGTACGACTCCCTTCGATATGATTAAGCTGAAGTTGTAGGCCCAGACTGTTGTACGATCACTCCCACCCCCTTCGGATCAATACTAAAGGACAAATACGCTACTCCCTCCTCAACGTGAGGTATTATTGGTGTTTCGTTCCACACATCCATATAAATTGCTCCCTTCCTATGGGGAACAGCTAGCAATTCACCATCAACTGTCCGAAAGTTGGCATTGTACACTGTCCATAGGTTCTCGTCCTGCGCGCTAAACTGGTTTGCATACACATCTTGTAATAACGTTGGATACAGCGGAGTTGGGTTAAGGGATGTGAAGGCATCCATATGCCTTCGATAGATGCTGGTCATCTTCTGAATAAACGCAAGGGTCTCGGGAGCAAACCATCTCGTGGCCGTTCCCATCAGCCAGATGGCCTCTCCATTAAAGAGAACACTCTTGAGACTATCGTAATCGCTGCCGAGGGGCTTATCACAGACAACAATCTCAATGGTCTTAAAATCCGGGAAAGCAAAACGATAGAGATTCAGGCGATGGGGTGAGCCTTCAGCAATTGCTAAGCACAAAGCATAGGTAAAGCTTCCGTCTTGGTACTGGCTAATCACATCCACGGGACTCTCCCCTGTGTAGATCACCGTCTCCTCAGGTATCGCTTCTCGAATCCTCTGCAACATGGCTCCCTCAGCTGGCAATGGATATGCCGGTACCCCATGCCCATGGGTCTCCGCATAGCAAGCCCTTTCATAGTCAGCTAGACCGAATTCATCAATGTATAGTCCTTTGGCATTGGTCTCAAGGCAGACCCGTTTGCAGGTTTCCACTAGGTAATCCTGCCATTTCGGGGCATAGGGGCAGAAAGTAAGTAAGGGAGAGCTTATCGATGTAACGCAGCCATGGTAATCCACCAAAAACCACTTGGCATCATCTCGCTGCAACATTCCCCAACGGGGATCAACTGAATAGCCGTTTAGATACAGACCAACAGGTATCCCCTGCTCATTGGTCTTGTCAATCTCTGCCCTTAGCAATTCTTTTGGTCCTAGATACTTCCAAGGGGCATAGTCCCCTACACGCCCTGTTTGGGGGGACCAACTCCAATCATATAGATGCAGATAATCCACTGAGCCAAACGCCTTCTGATCCCTAGATAGGGCCAAATCAAAGGAGATGGTGCGGTCATTTTCGTTAAAGATGCCGCTCTTCTCTGGGTAGGCAAAGTGTAGGGACTGTTGCCGAAAACTGCCGACCTTTCGAAACCACTCCTTCCGTGACACCAAGGGCCGATACCAAGTCTTAACCCACCGAGTATACGCATCAAAGGCGTGATGCCAGTCCCCAGGGCATACCCCAAGGGAAACCTTGGGCAGAGTCTTCGTTTCGCCGGGTGTGATTGTACCAGCAACCAAATCATCGTATCGCACCCCTAAACTACCTATGCCTTCTTCGGATTTACTTAACTCAAACAGTTTATGGGATAAACCTAAGTCCTGGACGATTACGTAGAACCCGCCGCCTTTTGCGTTGAAGAAACTCAAGAATTGCATTGGAAACTGCCCACTGTACAAACGACTCATCTCAATAGGCCGATGATCAATGCAGCATCCTCTCTTGGGATAGACATACCATAGATCTTCAGGATTCAAACAAGAGCTAGGCGCATTAGTTATGTTCCGCAGAGAAGGGAATATGACGGAGACTTGCTCGTCATAGGAGCTTAGATTAGTAAATGAAAGCTCCAGCTCCAACTCACCAGACTCGTTAAAACATCCAATTACTTCCGCTTTCCCAAAGCTCATACTTAACTCGACTCGCATGGCAGAGTCGGCAATCTCCACGTTATTTACGACGATGTCCTTTGAACTGACCCCATGGTTGAGTACATCAAACACCGGAGTAGAGCTCAGGAATACTTCGCATCCGGTGAGTCGATTGTATATGGACCTAATTTCAAACCCATCGCTGAGAGTAAAAGTGACTCTGGCAAACTCATTCAGAAATACAATGTCATCGCCTTCGACTGTAATCTCTTGTTTTCCCGGCCCCGTCTTGTGCCCGGCAAGGTATGTATACTGGCATCGTTGTGGCAACTTAGTACCTGGCCAAGGCTCCTCTCCCACAGTAAGTCCAGCGATATAGAAGGCACCATTTGGCATCCTATTGTGCAATACCACATCCTTCACTTGGGTCTTTCGTCCTGGAACCACCGCATAGACCCCAAATCCCGAGTCTATTACATGCTCCCCGGTCTGAGTATTCTGTGGGAAGACTAACTCAGAAACTCCATCAAGGTACCTTAGTTCGATGATAAACCGTTCCACTTGCGATATTGATGAGATGGTACCCTTCCCCCACGAGGGCTCCTCAACTCCCGTAAAACGGGCCCCAAGTAAGATATATATGGCGCCAGCAGAACTTCTGATGGGAACTACCATCTCCCCGGTCTCGCTAAAGCCCCTTCCCATAAGCTGCGGTGACTCAGTAGTTATATGAAAGGGTATGGAAATACCACCCACCGAGATAGATATCTTATCTCTTTCAAACCAGATGCCGTCGAATCTGTCTCCTTCAAATGAGATCCCCACATCATATTCCTGGTCAACTAGAGCCAATGGGGTAAAACCGGGGTAGTCGTGTACAGAATTGACATACTCGAACTCAAACCAATCATGTAAACTAGTAACCAAACCTGGAGACTCATTGATGACGAATTCCTCACCGCTGGGTAAGAGAAGCCGATCGTTTCTGCTGCAAAAGCAAAAAGACGCAATCTCAACATACGCGTTATCATCTTCAGCCTGCACCTGTAGGACAATGGTCTTAATCCTTATATTCGGTAGCAAAGCCACAACACCGTGCCAATGGCCGTCTTGCTTCAAATCATACAGATAAAGGGGTACATACTCGTTCCCATCTTCGTCAAAGATGAAAATGAAGTAGTTCTCACTACCGGCCTGACCGGTACTGACAGATGCGATGTTCTCGGCACGATAGCAGACAACTAGACACGGTAAGCCCGCATTGCTGACTGACTCATTATCGGAGCAGGTATAGGTCCATTTCATGCCCTTTCCCGCCTTCTGTACACAAAACAGCGCACCTCCAGCGCCATCCATACTACGTATAGCCTCCAAGGTATAGGATTCAGCCGGATTGGTCAGCCAAGAAGGACGGGACTTCCAGTCATGTGTCGCCAAACTAAGGTATCGTCTATTCAACTTGTGACCTACTTTCCTACACAATTTCAAGCTCATATCCGCGTACTCTTAGGCTTCTAGATCGATTTCCAAATTCCTGCTGCTCATCTTGTATGCTTCAGAACATGTCACCGCCGAAAAGAACGCGTTGATGCCTTAACAGATTTTGGAGCCCTACTTTCGTAAAAACATGTAACTGGAGTCTTTGGCTGCGAAAATCGACGTTCAAGAAAACATGTCAGCTAGCAAAGGAGGTTGCGACCGTGCAAATTGGCGTCAGGAGTCTTGTCTCTCCTTCGGAAGCAAATCAGGACTTCGTCCAGGGTCGCTTGGCCGGTGGATGAAAATGGTGTCGCAGTCATTCTAGAAAACACCAGGCCTCGTTATGTGATTCTGGAGCTAGTTTGTGGAGGACAAATTTCCAGTCTGACTATCAAGGATTGCCCATAGGCTAGTAGCCCGCCATATTAAGGCATTTGAGGCGCCGGCAAAGTGAGACAGCAGGTAATTTTGCTCCACGACATCCTCATAAAGCAAACCGGAGGGGGCCCAAGAGATGAGTCGTTCCCAGAGACGACAATTAATGCGCCGTTTTACACCTTTGCGGATCAAGACCTTTGTCCGACCAAGGTCGCGAGGCGGGCCTTGGGCTTGGTTAACAACGACCCTTCATTGAATTGAACGGCATCATTGTCCAATGTACAGCTGCTAAACTAGCAAAACTTGGCGTATCTTTGGCCAATGACTGGCTAACGGAACAATCGAATGCGGTGTGAAAGCAGTGATCAGGTGCGCCAAAACAATCAACAAAGCACCTGATTGGGGATGTAAGATCTCTTCGACACTAGACTCCAAGTTCGTCAACTATATAATCGATCGAGTAGGAGGGGGTGACTAACCCCCGTCCTCTCACACCACCGCTCATGCGGATCTCGCAAGAGGCGGTTCGGTTTCAGCAAACCTGACCTATGTCTTGCATGGCCCATCCTTGGTCGCTAAGCGTTCTTATCGTTTGCCCTCGATTTCCAACCTACTCTCAGATAAGTAACCTCTTTAGAGCAACTGCTATTCTCGCTTCCTCGGTAGACTACGACTGGTTTACTATCACCGTCAAGTCCTTCCCTCCGCTGGCTTTCGCTAGTTTCTACGGTACTATGACTCGAACTGACTTCTGCATGTTCAGCTCCACCTTTTAATGGAGGTTACTAGAAGGCAAATACATCATCACCTTGCACAGCGTACCATGCAGACCTCCCCTGTTAAGGCGTATAGTCTTTCACTCCACGTCTGCCACATTTACATAGCATACCTTCGGGTAGTCATTGGGCTTCAGTTTGTTTGGCAACCTTACCCGGCATACTCTGCCTTGTATGTGATTTCTGTCCGTCAGACCAGAGTTTTGCCTCCGACTTCCTTCAGATTCCGCCTCGCGAAGGACACCCTCTCTCTATGAAGTTAGTCTATCTCGTTCTAGCTCGTTAAATCTCAATTTTTCATAGGGAGGCAGAACGAGGAACAGGGGTGTTTTTCCACAAAGAGGACAAGATCCCTAAAAACGAGACATAAGACAGGTAGTTTAATGGGCCAAGATCAGTTGGGGATTATTACATAGTGCCTCTTTGCTCGTGAAAAACACCGCTGCTTTGTCGTGGGAGGTGGTGGACTCAATCCGAAATACTACCTTCCCCGGGTGATTGAGCATATACTCAGTTACATCGAGTTCGTACCATACGTCTGATCGGGTCACATTGAAACTACCTAACTGTATTCCCCTGTTCCCCGGGACGGTATCCCACGTGAGCCCTAGTATCTCCCATCCGTCTACCTCTACGCCGTACACAGTAATGCTCCTGCTTGGTAATGTGTCGACAAACTCGGCGTACAATCTGAGGGTAGCTTGTTTGACCGGCTTCCCATCAGGTTCAAACTCTAAGAAAGCGATCCTGGTCATGGATGGTTTCCCGAACTCGAACTTGACCTGAAGTTCACTCTCAAGATCGTGGTTTATACCGGCATGCTGACCACCCCGGATGTATGTATCATGGGAGGGGTGTAGAATCACGCTGTTCTCTCCCGCAACTATTGAGTTTCTAAAATCATACAATGCACCCTTAAGGTAGGTAATGATCTCAAAGAGTCCATCCGAAGGGACTTCCTTGTGACTTAGACTTGCCTCCACGTTCCTCAGCGCATTGGCCAAATTGTCCCTGCCTGCTTGGGTATAGTCCCCGGGCTCGACTCCAATACTGGCTGTCTGTAGGATTACCTTTCCCTGGTTAACCAGATCCATTAGCTCTACAAGATTAGTTCGACCATGGACATCACCGATTCCTGATAACTTACAAAAATACCAGACTAGAGTATTACACCACAACCACGCGTGTTCCTGCTGCTTGTAGAGGCTCTGCAAAACGGCATCATATCGTCGTTGTTCTACTTTTCCCGCAAGACTCTTCCACCCTTCTATTAACCATTGGACCTTAGCAACACCGTCGTAACATGAATCATACAAATGTTGGATTACCGTTTTCCCATTGCCTAACCGGTAGGTATAAGGTACACGATGAAACCACAGGAGCAATTCCTCAGGACATGTATCAAGATTGTTGTACATACTTGCAACCACCGGGTAGTACTGATCCACAAACCTGCTGCCTCTACGGGTACGATCAAAGCCAACAGCTTGGGTGTCAGCCCTGTGAAAACCAGTCCTTATTTCCGGTTTTGGATCGTAATGGGGACCTGCATCGTGCAGAAGACCAATACCCAGTGGGGCTGTATAGCTCTCATAAATGCCCCAGGAATCCAGTAGCATATTCCTAATGGTCTTGACCACTTCCCCATCAGTTCCGTAGGTCATCTTAACCCACTCATCGGCGATATCTTCTGCAGCAAGGCCAGGATCCCAAGCCAATCGGCCGAAGGCATACCAGTTTGCCTGGGCTAGATAATGCCCGGTCCAGTTGGGACTAGAACCGGTGTTTGCTACACCCGCGACAAGGGATAACCTTTGGTTAAATAGGGATCCATCGACGACCAGATCCACGGTGGAACCTGTGCCCTGAGCGTGCGTATCAAAGCTTATGATCTCTTTCCACTGGGGTGCAAGCCAGCACAAATGGGTGGAATGACCGGTATATTCTTGGGTTATTTGCAGTTCGATTCCCACATTACTACGGGGCATTCCACCGATTAGGGGCGATACAGGTTCTCTTACCTGGAAATCCAAGGGACCGTTTTTGACCTGCAGGATCACATTATCTGCAAACTCCCCGTCCAGGGGTTGGAAGACTTCATAGGCTTGCTTAACCCTATCCTCGGATAACCCACTGATCCCATAGACGAAGGCTCTCCAAATAAGAACACCGCCATAGGGTGCTAGTGTACCGGCTAACATATTGGCACCTTCGGCATGGTTACGGCCATATCTCAAGGGACCCGGCTGCCCTTCTGAGTCACCTTTCACCAAGAAACCACCAAAATCTGGGACATAGCTATATATCTCGGCAACTTTCTCCTCCCACCACCGAACTGCCTCCTCATCCACGGGATCGGAAGTTCCAAGACCACCAAGAAGGATGGGGCTATCAAACCTAACACTTAGGTATACCCTTATTCCATATGCTCTAAACAGATCCGCCAAGGTAGCGATTTGCAGCAATGTTTGGGACTTAATGAACTCCACGTCAGCATTCACGTTGTTGATCACTACCCCGTTAATACCCATGGAAGCATTGGCTCGCGCGTAGTCAATGAGTCGTGCATCTGCTTCATCGTATGGTTGATTCAGCTGCCATAGGGAGAGTCCCGCATACCCCCGCTCAATCGTTCCATTCCAATTATCCCAATGGTTTAAGAGTCTCAACTGGTTTCTTGGTCTTTCCATGATGCTTAGGTTATCAATTGGCTCTTGCTGTTGAATCAGGCTCAAAAAGCGAAAGGTCCCATATAGTACACCGCGGTCTGTGGATGAGGCGATGACAGTAACGTTTTGCTCATCCACGGTAGCGGTTCTAATCAGAAAACCGTCATCGCCTAGCAACGCAAGTTCCTGATTCCACCCAAAGGCGGAGATAAGTGGTGAGTCCTGTGTACCTATAACGATCGCTCCATCTTCGGTGATCTCCTCTAGGCAGGATCTAGGTGCACCCAACAGACCTCCCAGCCCCCGCTGTAATTCTTGTTTAGCCGCGTCAGTAATTGCAGATACTCCACCTATGACAATCTGGCTGGTGTAAACATCGTAGTACTTTAGTAAGGCCTCATCCTCTATCTGATCATACCGCAACCATAGCTGATCAAGCTCTTCGGTATCATCCTCCTCCATTATGTTTCCACTAAAGGCAATACCATCGTAATAGAAGATGCCCACCGAGTTCTTGTATGTTCCCAGGAGTATTTGTCCCAGGTCCTCTGCGGGGTTCTCCAGATTCAGCTGTCTTCTGAAATCACCATCAATATGTATCTCGACAAACCCTGCGTTTAGATTAAAGATGAGACAGACCTCGTACCATACGTTAGGTTCATAGGGCTGGATGATTGTTCGTTCCGTCGAGTCCCAACTAATATTGCCGTTCGCCAGAAAGTAAATGACCCCTAGTCTTTCACCACCACTGCTATGAAAATCCATGCGACCATGGGCCCCGGTCTGTGCAGCCTTCATCTTGAGGTTGACGGCAACGATCCCCTTCCTTGGAGATATGCTTCTCACCGCAAAGGGGGTCTGCGACGTAACTTGTGTTTTTTCCGTCTTAAGCATAGTGTGTTCTTCACCGGCAACGCTTTCCGTATGTAAGGTCACATTCCACTGATGTAAATCGATTTCCCAATTAGGTAAGTCGGTGGCAAAGTCAATTACCACGTTGTTTTCAGCCGCAATAGCCTTTACGCTAAGTTGATCAGTATTCATAGTATAAACACCACCTACACAAACAAACACAAGAAACAAGACCAGTAGTCCCTTCTCCCATCCGCCCAAACCCCATTCCTCCTTCGGTTCTCCCCACCTTATTCCATTCGGTGGTCTATCATCCAAGTGTTCTACCTCATCACTGACAAGGGATGCCCCGTTTTTCCTATCCATTTTAGCATATTTTGTAATAATGTTGCTACTACCTAGGGATCAAGTAGGTCAGAATTGGGGAAAGCGCCGTAGAAATAGTACATTACCTCATGATATCGCTGATCATGTAGAGCGCGGGTGGGTTATGCAGGCGGGAATACCGAAAACACTTGGGTTGACCAAATCACATTCTCTGGCCAAATGACAGGGGTTCCTTCTCATTTGGCCTGTGGTGTAGTGTTGATTAATCACTACTCAACCATGGATAATAACTTGAAATCTGCAATCTCAATGAAGGCTCCTGCGCTAATCGCCTGTACCTGAAAATCTGTGAACCACACGGACAGTTCCGGTACAGGAGCTACCAATGTGTGCCATTTCCCATCCGGGACGAGCTCGTATAGATAGGAAATCGACGGCTGAATGCACCGTATATGAACACGAACCAGTGGTTTCCGTCAACCCCGTCTTCTCTGTACGAATGTTACTGGCACGGTAAGTCACAGATAAGTATGGCGTGTCACCTGTGCTCACTGAAATTGGAGTGCTCCATTTCATGACCTTGTTTGCTTCATTGACACTAAAACGCCAGGCCATGCGATGAGACATCCTCAGGTGCCGAGGCGAGCTCTACGGCATAGTCATTAGCCGGGCTATCCCGGACCTAAGCGCCCAATCACCTGGTCATTAGGCTGAATCTGTACTTTCCCCGGTAATGTGACAGTCCTTTCCTTTGAAGCTAGCTACTAATTATGGGCATTCACCAGCGGATACTGCATCTGCACTAGATAGGTACGTTACGAACAAAACACCACTGACGCCGTCTTTTACACTGCTTTCTCTTCTCTTTTGTCGCATACTTGCTGAATAATGTTCCGCTATGATACGTGGAAACCCGGCTAGTACTACGAGTTGAAAGGACTTCCTGTCTTGATGCAGAATACTGTCTTGGTATGATCAAGTTTCCAGATATGGTTCAATATGAAGGAGATCCCAGATGATAGATATCGCCACAGCAATAGTCACATATAGAACCCCGGACTTGGTCTGTACGCTACTAGATTCCGTGGAAAAGGAAGCATTAGCCCATAGCTTGAGGGTTGTGCAAATTGTCGTCGACAATGACTCACAAGATGATACCTTACAGCGGATCAAAGAATTCTATCCCAAGACTAGGGCTATTGCTAATACAAGTAATCAAGGTCCAGCAGCCGGGTTCAATTTGGCTGTAGCCAAGAGTCTGGAACTATCTCCCTCATACATCCTCGTTGCGAACAGTGATACCGAAGTCACACCAGGTAGTTTGCTACGCATGTATGAGTTTTTGGAGAGGCATCGTGATATTTCAGCCGTCACTGGAAGACTCTACAATTCCGATGGTTCCCTCCAGAAACAACGGACTAGTATCTATCCGATAGCCATGCCTAAACGATATGCCCCTGACCCGCAGGCGTCACTGATTAGCTTTGTCGGTACCACTTTTGCTCTAATACGCCCTGAAGCCTTCAGCAGAATTGGGGGATACGACGAGAGCTATTACTTCTATAACGAAGACCTCGATTGGTCAACTCGGGCTGTGCGGGCTGGACTGAATATGGCGATTTTGCATGGTGTTAAGATCATCCATCATTGTGGTCGGGGAAGAAGACATAATGTGTCCAAGATCACCAAGCACCTGTATGCTAGTAATATCTATTACTTCAAGAGATTCTATCCCCGCTTGATTCCTTTA
This sequence comes from Limnochordia bacterium, assembly GCA_023230925.1. Taxonomy (NCBI): domain Bacteria; kingdom Bacillati; phylum Bacillota; class Limnochordia; species Limnochordia bacterium. The sequence goes on along the minus strand of JALNWK010000044.1, from coordinate 8,682 downwards.
ATCCGGGTGGCTCATCAGTACGAAATCCACCATCACTCTAGACGGCTAAAAGGAGTAAAGGAGCTTAGCCAAGCAGAGATCGAAGAAGGACAAGCAACCTACGAACAAGCCCTTCGCCTGATGCAAGCGGAAATCACTGCTCATACCACCCCGAGGATACCCAGCTTCAATTTCTAATCCTTAGACTCTCCCACACGGTTATTTGTCCACTGTGGGGCTCCCAGGCATAGTCTATATTACCTGCATCCCATGAAACAAAGGCACCGTGTTGTCGCTCCTGTCATCGGTTCCCTCAAAAGCCCAAGCAGGACAAATCAGTCGCATCTGTGGTCATTGGCTGTCCTCCATCCTTGAGAGCAACCGGTCACTTTGTTTTGGCCGTGGATGTAACCCATACTGGTGAAGTCCAAGCGATTCCTTCGTAATCCAAGCCCGGCTCTGGTTTTTGAATCACCTCAGCGTAGTACCAGTGATTCATGGTATCCTTGGGCTCATCGGTGAAGGTATACGTCGTAGGTTCGGAGGTCAGCTTCTTCCGAGTATCGACCACTTTACCGTCCCGGATCAACCGCACTGAAGTGATCCGAGTGGTGGGATGCACCTGCACCTCAATGGTGTTGCATCTTCCGCCGGCTGCTACTCCACCCATGAAGGTGCCATTGACCCTGATCCAAGTGGCCAGGAATGGTCCGTTGGAACTAAAACACCGCCGTTGCTTAAGAGCCGAAAATACATCCTGCCTGGTCATATCCTCAGCCCACAGTCCGGTGATCGCCTGCTCGTAAATCCCGATGCCGCCATTTGGATGGCCTGGAGGACGATTATGGTCTGTACTGCCTACCATTCCAAATCGAAACCCTTGTTGCAGCAGTGTATTGATAGCCCGGGGTGCATAACCGCGACCTTGCACCGCTTCCATTACCCAATCAAAATCCGGATGGAAAGCACCATCTCCTTCAATAATGTCTGCGAAGGGAAGCCCATCTCCATGAAAGTGCCGAACACTAAAAATCCGATCGACCAAGTTCAACTTCCGACAAGCTTCATGAATCTCCGGCAATGACTTCATCCAACGCAATCTCCGGATCCCAAACTCTGCAGCTTCCCGTTCTAGGAAATAGAAGTTGATGTGGCCTTTTACGGTGGATAGGGGTCCTTCAAACCCATAGAGCGTGGCAAAGGAGCCAGGATCATATGCTGTATCTAGCAGATTAAGGAGTTCTCGCCATTCCTCTTCGGTAATCTGATCATCATGGTCCGTAACGCTGTAAAAGTCGAAGCCTCTCACTTGCATTGCGTAACGCAAATGATCCATATAGGTGCCGTCATGTTCCGGTATACACTTAGAAACCAAAGAATGACGATGGATATCACCCCAGAAGCATTTTAGGTTTGTGGAATCCACTGCTACCGTAGGTCGTGTTTTCAACCTAGGCCGGTCCTCAACGGTAAACCCTAGACAAGATAAAGTCTGCTTCACAATTGGTCTACGTCGATAACCCTGACTGCGGGCGATGTTAATCCGGCGGGAATGAATAGTGCCCCGCTGGGAATCAAAACTGCAACTATGGTAAATACAGTAGAGTTCTCGTTCAGCAGTCTTCACCACCTGGATTGGCTCATTGTAACCAACGTCAAGGCTGACCTCTACAGGTTCGCGCCAGTCTCCTGCGGCGTCCCTAACCATTTCATACAATTGCCAGCCCCAGTCATTGACCAATGTCCTTGCTCTGATCTGACCCCTAAACCAACGGTAGAACAAGCGAAGACAACCATCAAACTCAACAGGAACAGGACCAAAAGCCTGGTACTGCTCATCGGGATCCTCAGGTACCGGTGGTATGGGCACTACTTCCGTTGATAGTACCCCATCCTTATCCATTCCCACCAACCAGACCTGCCCACTACGGTTAAAACCATAGACATGCTGACCCCAGACCTTCTCTTCCCGATAGCTGATCCAAGCTGTACCTTTACCAGTCGCAGTTACTGCAGGGGAAGTGGCATAGCCTGTTCCTGGCAGCTGATACTTCTCAAACCCACCTTGTCCCAGATCCAAGTATCCCCCAAAAGCACAAAATCGTTGGTCCACAAAGGCATCCCATGCTATCCACACGCCGTTGCTCTCTTCCGGTGCCATAGATACAGACCATATATCATTAATCCGAAGACCCAGGTCCTCTAATACCCATTCGTCCGTACAGCAAGTTTTGTATAAGGCTAAAGTTGTCTTCTTGTCCTTAAGGGTGATCACACCCAGCACCACCGTACCATCGGGTAATGCCACGGTCTTAGCCGAGAGCACACTCCCCTCTATGGACATGGCGGACACCTTATCCTTCCGTTGCCCAACCATAAGCTCTGTAATGCCATTACGCCTTTCGGTCCAGAAAGCAAGAGATCCGCCTTCCGTAACGTTAAGGCTTTGAAGTTCTACGTACTCTGCTGGATTAACAACATAACAGGACTCTACTTCCACAAGATTGCTCGTGAGCTTAGCAACAACAATCTTGGCCTGATCGTGAGTGTACTCGCCCTGCATCCCAAGGGAAATACCTTGCGAATTTTTGGACTCACTCCACATCAACCACACTTGTCCCTTATGTATCGCAATCTGGGGAGCAGCATCACCAGCAATTGCAGACATATTGTGTTCCCAATGCATTGTTCCACTCCTATTCACTTTGCTGTAACTTTGGACTGTCATGTACATGATTCGTTGATTATGCTCCCATACCTGCTTTCTAATGACCTGTGTTTCACCCACGTGGAAACAGGACTATTAACCTACAAAGTCGAATAAGTACTGGACTGAATTAGTCTAGGAACCTCCCGGACTTGATAATAAGGAGAATGTAATGGTGTCTACACCTTCTAATAGGGCGATCCCCTTCGGTATCCGCCTGGGGTTAGCCTTTGTTTTTTTTGGTTTTGCCTTAGGGAGTGTCACAGTACCCCTTGCAGTGCTTTTGCTACTGGGCCTGGTACATTTCAAGGATGTCTACCAGATAAACAGAACCTATCTTGCTTTGCTACGCCGACCGATGATCATATCAGGGATGGCATATTTGCTTGCTTTACTTGTAGCTAGTATCCTATCGGGATCAACTATGTCTATGGGCATGTGGCTAGCCACCAGCCTGATGATCGTTGTCCCCTTGTTCTTTGCTCCCTACGTGCAAGGCAGTCTACTCACCCAAACCTTACTGCCGTCTTTGGCCCTTGGGGCGATGGTGACCGGTGGGCATTCCCTGTATTTGCATTTTACTAAACATATCTTAAGGGCCCGGGGAATTTGGGCCGCTGTCAACGGGATTGGCCTTGTAACGGCAATGACCTTGTTAATTCTAATCGGTGCCTTCCAACACAGTCAGGGGTGGCGACGTCTTCTTTATCTAGGTGGCATCATCGGTGCTGGTGTTGCACTATTTCTGAGTATGTCCCGGGGCGCCTGGCTTGGTTTCTTGGTGGGCCTTATCCTCTATGGAGTGCGTAATCGCAAAACCGCCATTGTCGCCTGCGCGCTTCTTCTTATATCAACATTGGTCTTTACATTTTCCTTGCCGCTGCGGAACCGCTTAATCCGAACCTTTACTACCCCGGAGCGGGGTAGGTTTGAGATCTACTTAACGAGCATCAACATGGTTAAGGACAACCCCATTATTGGGATTGGCGATGGCATGTTTCAAGAACGATATTTGGACTACCAAATAGAAGACTCAGCCTACCCAAATTACGCCTTTTCCCAAGCACATAATATTTTCCTCCAAGTTGCTACGGAAAGCGGTTTAATTGGGTTGGTTGGTTACTTAGTGCTGGTAGGGGCTTTACTACTAGCTGGCTTCCGACTTTATTTGCAACCAAATCACCTCAATGGAGCCCTCTTCTGTGCCCTTATCGCCGGAATGGTCCATAACATGGTCGACTCGTTGTTTGACGTTGTCGGCATAGGAGGAATGTGGTGGCTTCTAGGGATCAGCCTGTACTATGTCTACTGGGGGACATCCTTGCACCTACAGGAAACTCCCTCTAGTAACAAACAACCGCAGACATAGAAGGAACATTCCCCCTACTAAAATGCAGATGCAAACCTTGAAAGAGAGCGTCCAACCTTAGGTAAGATTCAATTGGTTCTTAAGTATGCGTTGTCGTAGTTGCTTGACCTTCGACTCAATAAGGTATGCCGTGGTGATGAAGACATCGTCCCCCTTGCCAGTGGGATCCTCAATGCCCCAATCCTCTTGATACCGATGGGGTATATGCGGACACCCAACAATGCATCCCATGGTGATGACAAGATCAATATCAGGGAGTTCTGATAGCAGTTTCGGATACTGAGTGGCGTTCATATCTATTCCATGAAGCTGCTGTATTACCCGTACTGCGTCTTGATTTATCTCTTCCTTCACTTTTATCCCTGCGGAGAAGGATTCAAACACATCACCGGCAAATTTCCGGCCAAGGGCTTCGGCCATTTGGGAGCGACATGAATTGTGGACACAGATAAAGGCAACTTTAAGCACGATGTATTCTCCTTACACAGATGGTTCTGGCCAGAGGAGCCTGTTGAAAGAGGATACCCCGTAGGTATTCATACAGATGAGTTACTAACCCGTGCACCCACCCCTCTTGACTAGCTTCACCTTCTCCAGGCGGGAGAGTTTTTTGATCGCGTACTCCCGGGCGAGGGCAGCACCCTTGGAGGACGACTCCTCTACATAGACTAGCCTCACGGGTGTTCTGCTTCTGGTGTAGCGCGCTCCCGTACCCTTATTGTGTTCATCAATGCGGCGCTCTATATCCGTGGTATAGCCTGTATACAACGTACCATCGCAGCACTGCACAATATATACATAATGGCGCACGTCTTCCATCTCTGATAGGTTCCCTTCCATAGTCCATTCTAACAAAAGCCACAGCTAGTCCACTAAACACAGCATAGCAACTTTAACAGAGGCAAGCAAGTAGCATCTAGATCATGAATGCGTACAACATGGATGACGCTGCATCGACGTTTTGGGTAACAATTTTGGTACGAGTTTTATGTGGTACCTAACATTATGTGACCTGACGGGGTACTCACGACCAAAGAAAACCAGTCGTCACCCTAGCTTATTGACTTTTTTGCCGCCCTTGTAGATAGAAAACCTTGAAAACATTCATTAACTACTGATAATCGGGATTCCACACACGAACCTTATAAAAGGCGGCATCGGTTCTGATCCGACTCGCTTTGGGAAGATACAATTCGATCGTATCAGTGGTCCAACTGTACAATGTCCCTGCTTTTGGCTTGGAAAAAACGATACGGCCCGAAGGAGAGTTACCCACGCCTTTCACATTACGAAGTTCGCACATATCATCGTCCAGAAATGGTGTCAACCAGGTATCCGTCGATTTTTCATATTGATAGACACTAGAAACTGTCGTGACCCATAGCCGATCCGTATTTCCGTAAACCGGTGCGAGATCGTGTCCTCCGAAAGTCGGGAGGGGGCTCTCCAAGGCTTTCTTCAGCATGGGAGCATCGAGCGTACCCCCCACCTCCAGCGCGATCAAACGATCGTCCCCAAGAGCCCAAAGAAGATTGTGCTTGGGATCCCATAATACTCCGTGCGCACCAGGCAAAGAATACTCAGTATATACCGCCGAATCCGGGCCTTGTGAAGATGTATAGACCCGCACAAAGCCTCCGGTACTTGCTGCGACCGCAATATTGCCGTTCGGGAGCAATTCCACCGAATGTAGGTTGCCACTGATAATCTGAGCCCATTTTCGAAAATCCCCTCTCGGATATGGTACAATCGCTGCAAGCCCTTTCGAATCAACGACAACCATCCACTCCCCGCCCCAAGACTCACACCTGCGTAGTTTCATCCCGGACGGATTACCCCATGCCTGGGTGAAGCCAGAAAAACCATTACGTTCATTTGGGTACCATGACCACTTTACTGCTTCCAACATGTCCCAATCCTCAACACCCGGATCGACCACGAGGATTCTCTTAGAAGCCTGATCGGCTACCGCCACGAGAAAGTCTGTCGGTTCCGAGCTTAGGCAGAACGTTTCTTCCATTCCGAAAAGGGAAAGCTGAATCTGGGGACTTGCTTCTACCTTACAATTGATCCGCCACGTACCCGTATTTTGAGGTACCGTGAGAGTAAATGGTATCCCGTTTTCTGCAAGTAATCTGTCAAAGGTCGTATCTATAACTGACGCCGTTTGAAACCCTGAAACCTCCTCGTACTCTCGGGTTTCAAAGTTCCAATCAAGACGGGTGAATTCCGCCGTAACTACAATAGAGACACCGGGCAAAAAGGACGCCGCATGACCACACAAAAGTCCCTCTACTTCCCCACCTTTGCTGTCGATGTCCGTAAATCGTAAATCGACTTCAGCCTTCCCGGCCGTCAGCGAAAAAGACTGTGATAGCCTTACTTCATCGTCTTGCACATACTTAACGGTAACCTTCGCCGGTCCAATTGGAATGCATTCGGCCGGAATCATAGCAATATTATCTTCTTCGATAGGGGAAACCGTAAGTACCGGTCCCTCACCGGAAGTATCCTTAGCCAAGGGACTCAAGGATTCCACGAACACGCGGTACTCGCCGAGCATGGGTTGATTGGCCCGAATACGTACCGCAATGGGTTCTCCGTAATCCACGTTTTTCAAAGGAAGCACAGTACCATAATCGTTAGCTTCGCCAACCTCGACGCGGCTTGCTATCGGTCTGAAACCGGGTCTTGTCCGACTTTGAATTTGGGCAGAACCGGAGAATAACCAAAGATTTCGATGATTTTCCCTTCGAGGTAATGACGATACATGAACAGCTACTGGACAAGCCGATGTAAGATACATGACGGATTCCGTTGAAAGTAGGGACTCAGAGAGATTCTTGTATATGGCAATATGTAAAAGGCCCACTGTTTGATCAATGCTCAAGAGCGCTGTATAGTTGGCATCATCAAGCATACTCGTCGAATAGAGCGTAACCTGCTTATCCTTCGACTCCAGATCGTTTGCAGATTTCTCTTGCCCTATGGCGAGCCGCAGGCACTTTGTCGGAAAGAATCCCCCGTCCTTCTTTACCCAACTAAGGGTCACATACGGACTAGAGTCTTTGCTCGAATCATCCTCAGAGGTACCTACTGCTAACCAAAGCGAGTCCTTTGTTCCTGCGTCATCCTCCCCAACCCAAACGCTTTCAGCGGTAAAACTCTCGTTGGCTTGAATAAAACCCACTTCGTAACCTAGGTTAACCGCATTTCCCACCTGCGCCCACGCAACCGTATTAGGATTATGAGTAAGCAACCAGGACGCAAACATTAACCCAATTCCCATAATCGCTATCGACCAGAATTTGTCCCGCCAAATATTGGGTGAATGCTCAATCCGTCTTAATCGCATCCGTTCCACCTCTTTGAATATACAATATCCCATTGACTATTCATACTCGAAATCACAAACGTAACCAATCCCTGCGGTTTGTCTCTACAATCACGATCCCATTGGCACTGCAAGGTCCCCCGGCTTTAGTCTAACGAGCTTAGCAACTTCTTCCACCACTCCGTCAACTCTATGGCGCCGAAGCCAGCCGATGCGCCCACTTCAAACATTAAAGGACCCTGAAATCCATTCTCTGCCAAGGCACGCACAACCTCGATCCAATCGATCACACCTTGACCGGGCGGCCAGTGCTTTTCATCCAAACCATCGTAGTCTGAAATATGGGTAGCTTTAATGCGGTTCCCTACCCGCTGAATAAATGTTTGAGGCGTTTCCTGCAGTAAGTGGTTGACGTCACAACAAACGGCAAGGGACGGACTTCCTTCCAGAAGGAACAATACTTCATCGCTGGTATTACCAAGACATGTCCGGGGCAAACACTCGATAGCAAGGGTAATCCCATAGCCAGACGCAAATTGACTCAAGTGAGCGAGCGATTGTTGACATCGCTTGAGCCATTCCTTCCTTTCCTCATCGGGAATCGGCTCGTAGCTCGGGTGGATAATAACGGTAACCGGGTGCCATAAGGCACTTTTTGCGATGAGATCTTCGACGCCTCTAATCGCTCGACTCCGGGCATCCTTATCCGATTGACCCACATCCCATTGCCATCCGAAGGGTAAATGCACCGATTGAATGTGCATGTTTTGGTTTCTTGCCCAGCTAAAGACGTGTTCTACCTCACCATACGGATCGTCCTCTTTCCTAGGTAAAATGACTTCTAGGTGAGCGACTCCTGCCGAAACACAATCACCAATTGTTTCTTCATTAACTGGCCGAAGCATTGATGATGACATGCCGAGTTCCCAACATTTTGGATCCGCTGTATTTGCATTTCCCATCCTCAATTCCTCCTCGTGAAGTCCATGCGCAATGCAGATTGATACTCTGATCACATTCGACGGCAAGTTGGTCGCAGAATCACATCCTTGGTTATTCATTCATTAGCCTTAAACTTACCTATCGGGGCTTCTCCCACAGGATTACTATGACAAGCATGCACTGCAGAGACGTTGCTGATTGTCCATGACACGATTCCATTACCCAAATGGTTCATCTCCGTAAGTGTTGATCAAAATGATTAGAAAAAGGACATCGGGTAAATACTCCCAATAGAGTTAAAACACAAGGAGATGACCCGATGTCTACTATCAGTATACCCAGATTGTTTGG
>JALNWK010000043.1 GCA_023230925.1 Limnochordia bacterium | reverse complement strand
CTTCCAATGCTTACGAACTTCCTTTGTTGGTCTGTTGGTACAAAAGGTCTCTGTCAGATCTACGGCCGAAACGCGTAGTCCGTTAAATGTCCCTTCGGCTGGGTCATTCTGGTTCCTTCGGTTTTCCCATCTTAGTTGCGGAAGTGCTGACAAAACACACCCAGGTATTGACCGCTCATGGGAACTATGATACGACTACTAATATAGGATTTATTATTCCGGAGATCATGATTAATCCATTAGCACCGGACAAGAGTCGGTTGTTTACAAGAATGAAATTAGGTAAACAGTTCCAGGCGGGGGTCTACAACTATGGACTCAGGGCCTCAAATGTTAATCTGGGGCAAATCAAGCAGCCTGAGGTATATCGCATGGGTGAGTATGCTATCGTCGGGCTCTATTGTATAACTGAAGAAGCACACCACTTGGCCTCAGCGCAGCACATCTCTGATGTCCTAACCAACAGGGATAAAGAGGGTCTTGCTATGCTATTGGATGAACATAAGTACGTATTAACCATAGGCCTATGCTTATCCTTATTGGAGCAACGTTGATATAAACAATCAGTACGAAGTCAGTCTAGAGCGATTTGGTTAAAAATCATCGTCTAGCTCGCTGGGCAGACAAATGTGACTTCCATATTGTTTTCATGGAGGAGGCTGTTCTATGCAGCGCAGGGTTCGCTTAGGAATCACCCTATGCATTTGGGCCCTTTTTGTCGGGGTAGCCGTCTGGGGACGAGTGGAACGAAGAGCACCTAGTTACGAAGCCCCATTGGAGATCCTAGTAGTTGATGAGTGCTATCCACATGAGAGCATCGCTAACATCCTCATGGAAATTGGCATCGAAAACTACGAAATAAGGCCGGCTCTCATGGACAGCCTGGTCCTTATGGTTGTTGGAGAACAACTGCCTGACGTGGTTGTCCTATCGGAAACAAACGCATCCTATCTGTTGGACAGTACTCCACAGCTACTGGTGGATCTTACCCCCTACGTGCTGAACTCATCCATTGACTTTTATGATCTAGATTACAGCGGTCTGCACTACCCCTGTTATTGGAATAGGTGCTTCTACTTCCTGCCCACCACCACAACTGTGCAGCGCAAGGCGTTGCTCCATTATTATAATGAGGATGGAAAGGTGGGTAGCATCAAAACCATCATGCATCCGGAGCAAAAAGTAGTGATCGGAATCCTGACTAGTAACACGAGAAATGAAGAAACAACCCAAGACTTATTCCAGGGGCTTGAGTTGCTTACGGCTTCCCGGGGCCATAATGCCGAGTGGCGCAACTACATCGGAATGCTAACCCGCTGGCTTTTTGCGACCCAGGACGCAAACACGCTCTACAAAGCGTTTCTACATAGTTCCCTAAGGGAGACCTGGGATTTCTCACAATGGCAGTCCTTCTTTCAGGGGGACTTTCTACCATCCCTGCCAGTTGCCGGATATCCACGGTGGACCACCGAGACGACTAGAGAGGTCACAATTGAGCTCTTCGATAATCCGTGGAATAACCTGACCTATGAGGATGTCTTACAGATCAATATCAAGGTTAACATGTCAGACACAACTGGTCGTTATATAATCCCGGTCCATCACTACATCTACCTGGCCAAAGATATCTGGTTTCCCCCCGACGATACACTGCCGCTGTTTTAACGAATGGAAGGTGATCAGTGCTGGTAGGCAGGAGATCGGGCTGCCCCTAATAGGTGCTACAGGAAACGACACCAGACCTTGGAATCAAGATCATCCTCTGTACATGGCCACCGCGTTCTGCAAAGACTTCTTCTACGGAGATGCCAAGACGATGTTGCCGTATCTGTTTCCAGAAATTGATCTAATATACAACATTCCCGATTCGCCGGAAGAAGCGCCGATTAAGGTGACCGCCAGGGAGTTTGATACCTACTACGCTAGCTACTGCGATACATACCACCTTCCAGAGATCCCGCCCACCTTTGAGGTTACCTGTACGTGGCATGATTGCCTGTTTCCCGATCCAGATAGTGCTGTTGTATCCGGTTTTCTGTCGATACGTCCAGCTTCACGCGGACTTGAGCCTCCCGCGTTCAGCTCCAGAATAACAATCTGGTTTGCGAGAAGGCGGGAAGACTACCGCATCGAAAAGACTCACTGGGGTAGACTCTATGATCGCATCCCCTTTGTCTGGTCGGAAGACGGTGGTTCCTGACTATGTCTGTCTCCCAAACAAGCATCAGCCCGTTCGAAAGCTCTGGCAATCGGCCATCTGGACGCACACCGGACGAGGCCACTTCGAGACCCTGGCCGTTTGCCGCTAGTGTCCCCGTCCTTTGTTCTATGGTCAAGACTATGTTATCACTATCCTGATTGGCTACCAAGAGCCAGTCACCAGTTGGATCGATCGTAACATTCCTGGGTGTTTGGCCTAAGGTTGGTTGGTAGCCCACATAGGCAAGTTTTCCCGTATCCTGCTCGATCTGGTAGATCACAAGGCTATCATAACCTCGATTAGATCCATAGAGAAATCTGCCGGAGGGGTGCACGTGGATGTGCGCACCGGTGTTTTCGGGATGTTTCGGCGCCCGGACTGTTTGCACCGGTACTAGCCCCTGACTTTCTGAGTTACTTTTGGCAATAAACCCTGTAACGCCCTTTCTATAGATCAATCCGTAAGGACCATTCCCCGCACCCTTCGAAAATACAACCCTCACTATTCCAGTTATGGCGGTTGAAAGGATGCTTGAAATGGCCCAAGTAGAGTATACCTACCAGATATTTGCGTAGCAAAGAAGGATTTTCGATCGCGGAGACTGCTACGCGGCTTCCTTTTGCTCGGCGATCCCTGCCTCTAGTAGCATCCACTCCGCCAAAATGCCATAACCCCGCGTGGGATTGCTGACAAAGACATGGGTGATGGCACCGACTAGATAACCGTCTTGGATGATAGGACTACCGCTCATCCCTTGTATGATCCCACCAGTTTTCTCTAGTAACCGTTGGTCGGTGATCTCAATCACCAGTCCCTTATCCGACGCCGAGGATTGATTCCCGATGCGTACAATCTCCACGGTGAACTCTTCGACTTTCTCCCCGCTAAGGACCGTAAGGATCGTAGCCGGTCCTATTTTCACTTGACGGGCCAACGCCACAGGAATTGGCGTAGTGATCAATCCATGGTCCAGTTTTTGGGTAAGCTTCCCATAGATCCCGTAGGCACAATTCTTTGAAATCTCCCCTAGCTTCTTGCCATCATCAAGCAATGCGCCAATCTTTTCACCAGGACGTCCTTTACTGCCACTGGTAATCCCGGCGATCACCGCCGGCACAATTTGGCCTTCAAAGACCCTAGCCTGCTGGTTACTGCCGTCAACTACCATATGCCCTAGGGCGGCGAAGCGACCGCTCTTTGGCTCATAGAAGGTCAAGGTCCCCACGCCCACTACCGGTTCCTCTAAGTACAACCCCAGCAGATAGGTGGTTAGCGAACGTCCTCTTGACGTTCTTTCCTCGACCAGTACCGGTTTAATATTTGTATAAAAGACGCGACCATCCCTTTGCACTTTTAACCGCAGACTGGTACCCATCTGCCCCGCCCGCTCAACGAAGGTACGCACCTCCTCAGACCTGCGGACAGATTGGTTTTCAATACTTAAGATCACGTCTCCTTTGCGCAACCCAGCATCCTTTGCCGGATTGACTACGCTCCCTTCAATCGTATTCAATGGAACATAGTCAACGACGAGGAGGCCTTGGGGAGCCACCATCACCCCGATGGCTTGACCTCCAGGAATAACTTCATAGCGGGGTACCACATCTACCACTAGGCCCTTAATCGGGAAAATCCCCATAAAAAGGACCTGTAGATCGAAACTGCCGGATTTGTCAGCGACAATCGTCACTAGATTCTCTGGGTCCACGGTAAAACCAAGATCTGTAGATTTCAAGGAGAACAACGAGGCAAGACGAATCTGCTGGCTATCTCCGTAGGGTAGACGAAGGCTACTGGGCAGACCGATCACGCCGTAGCAACCAATAAGACCTAAATTGACAACCAAGATTAGAAAACATAAAAGGGTTCTAAACTGCGATTTGTTCACAAAAACCCCCCCAAGCGCATCATAGTTGTAATATGCCCTCGGGAGGCTTACATTATTTAAGCAAGATAATGCTAACTAATCGATAACCAGGACACAGCCGCGTCCTGGAACCCGGCATGCTGTTTAGCTGCTCTTGGCAATTGCTAGAAGCTCCCGGGCTAACTCCCGGGTCTTCTCGCTTAAGTCCGCCCCTCCTAGCATGCGTGCTATCTCCTCGACCCGCTGGGACTCGGTTAATGGCAGCACCTCCACGGAAGTAGCCCTGTGGGTACTGGTCTTACTTATTTGGAAGTGGTGCTCACCAATGCTGGCCACCTGGGGTAGGTGGGTAATACACAGGACTTGGCGAAACTTGGCTACCTCTGCCAGCTGTGTGGCAACTTGACCTGCTGTCTTTCCACCGATCCCCGCATCGATCTCATCGAAGACCATTGTCGGTACGGGATCGCTTTCGGCAAATACTAGCTTTAAGGCCAGCATCACCCGAGAGATCTCTCCACCGGAGGCAATTCTACTAAGGGGTTTTGGCTCTTCCCCGGGATTTGTAGAGATGTAAAACTCAAGCTTCTCCGCTCCCTCGGAACCAATACTACTACCATCGCAATCCACGCTGCCCTCTCCAGCTGCAGGTTGCATTTGAACTACAAACCGTGGATCCTTCATGTTTAGTTTTGTCAACCTTGCCGCAACACCATCTTCAATTACAGCGGCAGCTTGTTTTCGCAGTCTGGTAAGATGCTGTGCTGATTCCCTAAGCGATTGCTTCTCTTGTTTAAGCAGTGTCTCTAGTTCGGCGATACGCTCCTCGGAACCGCTAACCAGTGTTAATTCCTCTCGCATCTTTCTACAGTAGATGAGTATTTCCTCCACCGAATCGCCATACTTCCTCTTAAGGCGTCCTATGTCCGTCAGGCGTCTTTCCACTTCATCAAGCTCCGCTGGATCTGCTTGTAGTTCGTCTAAATAGTCCCGTACAACCCCCGAGACTTCTTGAATCTCCACCATGGCCGATTCCAGCATGGCCACAGTCTCAACCAGACGCTTGTCCGTTTCTGCCACTTCCCCAAGATGGGTCAGGGTCTCACCTAAAAGATCTATTACAGCTGGCCGATACTCCTCCCCTTCATAGAGAAGCCGATAACTAGCATAGCAATGCTCCTGTAGGGTCTGTTGATTGGCCAAAACCTGACGTCTAGCTTGCAGCTCTTCCTCTTCCCCGGGTACTAGCTGCGCCTGTTCAATTTCGGAGATCTGAAACTGAAGTAGATCAACCTGCCTTGCCGCTTCCTTGCTCTGTTGCTCTAAGGTAACCAGCTCACTTAAAATCTTCCGTACCTCTTGGTAACTGCGGGCCACATCCTTGCGGTAGGAGAGTAATTCCGCGCCTCCAAACTGATCTACTAACTGTGTATGCAACTGGGGTCTCAGTAATGATTGATGTTCATGTTGACCACATAGGTCCACAAGATAACTACCCACAGTCTGTAAAACACCTACGTTAACCATTCGGTCATTAATCCGACATCTATTCCGTCCGGTACGGGTTACTTCCCGCGAAATGATCAACTCATTGTGCTCCACAGAAAGTCCATACTCATCGAGGATCTGACGCAATTGCGGTGACTGGGGAAGTGTAAAAAAGCCCTCAACAACCACTGATTCACTTCCGGTGCGGATCAAATCCCCAGAGGCCCGACCACCTAATAAAAGTCCCAACGCTCCTATGATTACTGACTTGCCCGCACCCGTCTCGCCGGTGAGCACATTCATCCCCGGCCCAAAGGAAAGGTCCACACTCTCTATTACCGCATAATTCCGGATGGAAAGCTCAACCAGCACAGGATTTCACCGTCCTTTTGTAGGTTTTACTACTAGCGTAGCTTCAACAATTTCGCCAACACCTGTCTTACCAAGGGATTAGCAGGGACCCCCTCTTCCCGCACCAGGACTAAAATAGTGTCATCCCCACCAATTGTGCCCATGATCTCAGACCAGTCCAGACCATCAAGCAGTCCCGCGACTGTCTGAGCTGCCCCCGGTAACGTCTTGATAAATACAAAATCTCCGCAGGGAGCAATATCCACAACATAATCAGAGAATGCACGGCGGATCCTGGCCTCGACGTTACTTACCGTATGTGGACGAGGCGGCGCGTAGCAGTAGCGTCCTCCTTCCACCTTCACCTTAATTAGACCCAGTTCCTTAATATCCCTGGAGACCGTCGCTTGGGTAACGACAAATCCTTGTAGCTGCAACCGATCAAGCAACTGCTTTTGGGTCTCGATGGACTTTTCCCGGATAATCGATAGAATGGCAGCTTGACGTTTGCTTTTCATGTGATCTAGGCAACAACTCCCCGAGGGGAAAGTCGCCGCACCGCCTTTCGTAAGTATTGTCGTCACTTCGGCTCTCCACTGCGCAATCGGCCGATCTCCTCGGGTGTTATCCGTCTTTCCTTAGGATAAACGCGTTTTTGCCTATCCCACACCCTTCTTAGACATCGGGATGACTAAGACGATTCCGCAGCAGCTCATAAAAACCCCGTTTACCCAATCTGACGAGCCTAGCCACCCGCTCGCTTTTCTGAATAAAGATACGGTCTTCGGCCTGAATTTTCATCCCTGGCTGTCCATCAACACTTAGGCGTACCTGATCGTGTAGACTATGAACACTAATCTCAATTGGCTCATCGGGATGAACCACCACTGAACGGCTGGCCAGAGTGTGGGGACAGATGGGGGTAATCACAAAGGCTTCTACCCGAGGGCTAACTACAGGACCTCCGGCAGATAATGAATAGGCCGTAGATCCGGTGGGGGTAGCTACAATCAATCCATCAGCAGAGAACCTTGCGGTCAATTGTCCATCTACTCTTACTTCCACCTGAATCACCCGGGCGAAGGTTCCCCGGGTCACCACAATATCATTAAACGCGGCAAAGGGTCCTTGATGCTGACCCTCCCGCAGGACTTCCGCCTCTAGCATCATTCGTTCTTCAATAACATACTCATCTTCCACCAGCTTGTTAACAGCCTCTGGCAGATCAGCTATTTCTGCTTCGGTAAGGAAACCCAAATGACCCAGATTAATCCCCATGATGGGGAGGTGGCTATCGCTAACTAGGTGGGCTGCCCGCAAAAAAGCCCCATCCCCACCTAGAACTAGCAGAACTTCAGCATCGGCTTTTATCGCTTCAAAGGAGCAACTTAAGTCCATCCGACTGGCCAGCCTAGCGGTATCTGGTTCCAACATAACGCGCACAGACCTAGCACTAAAGGCCTCAAGAAGGGTATGGATCACATCCAGACTTCCTTCTTTTTTCGAGTAATGCATAATGGCAATGCTCTTCAAGACTCCACCCCTTGTCAATTGTCCCCTAGAAGGGCCAGCTGGGCCGCTTGTACAGTGGACTCCACTTCCCCAAGGATGGCCGATGTTGCCAGGACTTCTTCGTTCTTGCAGGTCAAGTAGATGAAATACTCAATATTCCCCTTGGCACCACGAATGGGGGAAAAGGTAAAACCCTTAATGTTAAAGCTATGGTGTAGGGCACTTTCTGCCACCGAGTGGAGTACCTGTTTGTGCACTTTTGGATCCTTAACTAACCCACCCTTGCCCACCTGGTGAGGCCCGGCTTCAAACTGGGGCTTAACCAAAGAGACAACTTCGCCCCCTAACTTAAGAAAGGATTTGATCTTGTCTAGGAACTTGGTTACCGAGATGAAAGAAACATCAATAACCACAAAATCCACAGGCTGACCGAGGGTCTCCGGCTCAACATACCGGATATTCGTCCTCTCCATAGTTACTACCCGGGGATCCTGGCGTAGGGACCAGGCCAACTGACCATAGCCCACATCAAGGGCAATGACCTTAGCCGCGCCCCTTTGCAGTAGGCAGTCGGTAAATCCGCCGGTTGAGGCGCCCACATCCAGGCAGGTTGTACCGGTAACGTCAATCTGCCAGTATTCCAGTGCCTTTTCTAGCTTGAGCCCACCCCGACCCACATAGGGAAACTCCGCCTTAATCTCAAGGATCGCATCCCCAAGAACAAAGGAGCCTGACTTATCCATGCATATACCGTCAACAAACACTGACCCAGCCATAATCGCAGCTTGGGCCTTATGCCTTGTTTCAAATAGTCCCCGTTCTACCAAGAGAACGTCCAACCGCTTTTTGCCAGACATCTACTCCGCCCCACCTTGCTTAACCTTGATCCGACGTCCCGTTACCAAGTCTAGGGCAGCTTCCTTAATTCCTTGGGGACTAACCCCATACCGAGCTAGTAATTCATCCCGGGACCCGTGTTCTACAAACTGATCGGGAATACCAATGCTCTTTACTAACGGGTGTAGCTGTCGCTTTGCCAAACCTTCTAGCAGGCCTGCAGAGAAACCACCCGCCACCACATTGTCTTCCACAGTTACCACTTTACCGAACTCCTTGGCCATGGTAAAGAGTTCCTCGGATAGTGGCTTTACAAATCGGACATTCACTACAGCTGCACTAATTCCTTGTTCCAAGAGCAAGTTGGCAGCCTCTAAAGCAAGTTCCACCATTACACCAACAGCGAATATGGCCACATCCTGCCCCGCTCTTGGTACCTCTACCTGACCCCACACCACCGGCTCCGGTTCATAGACCGCATCAGCTTGTCCACTGGGATAGCGGATTGCCACCGGTGCATCTTGCTTTAAGGCCAAAGTGAGCATCTGCTCAAGCTCCTTCCCACAACTAGGAACGGCAACTTGCAGATGCGGGATATGACGGAGATAGGATAAATCAAAGACCCCGTGGTGGGTCGGTCCATCCTGTCCAACAATACCTGCCCGATCCAAAACAAGGACCACAGGTAGCTCCTGCAAAGCCACATCATGGATAATCTGGTCGTAGGCCCGCTGCAAAAAGGTTGAGTATACCGCCACCACCGGTCGCAATCCCCCCTTGGCCAGCCCACCGGCCAAGGTCACTGCATGGGCCTCGGCAATCCCCACATCGTAGAACCGCTCAGGATAAAGCGAGGCAAAGTCCCCCAGCCCTGTTCCTTCTTTCATGGCCGCGGTAATCGCCACAATATCGGGGTTCTCCCTGGCTAGCTCCACCAAAGTCCGTCCGAACACTTTGCTGAATGTCTGTGCAGAAGCGGGCATCCTACCATTTGAGGGCCGAACCCCATGAAATCTGGCCGGGTCATCCTCCGCGGGGGGATATCCTTTCCCTTTTTCCGTGATTACATGGACCAAAACGGGTCCCCGCCGACTGAGGGCCTCCCTGGTTGCCTTCTGTAATACCTTAAAATCATGTCCATTGATTGGTCCAAGATAGGTAAAACCCAATTCTTCAAAGAAAATCCCTGGCACAAGCAAATGCTTAATACTATCCTTAAACACATCCACCGCTTTGCCCATGGGTCCGCCCAGACCTGGGATCTGCCTTAGAATCTTCTCCAGATCATAGCGCGCCTTAGATATGGTAGGTTCCATACGTAGTCTTGTTAAGTAATTAGATAGGGCCCCTACATTGGGGGAGATGGACATCTCGTTATCGTTGAGGATCACAAGCAGATCCGTATTGAGCCTTCCGGCATGGTTAAGCCCTTCAAAGGCCAGTCCGCCGGTCAATGATCCATCACCGATCACCGCCACCACACGGTGGTCTTGACCCTGCCTATCCCTGGCAAGAGCTAGACCCAAAGCAGCGGAAATAGAGGTACTGGCATGGCCTGTGGTAAATACATCATAATGGCTTTCCTTCGGTGAGGGAAAACCGCTTAGCCCGTCGATTTGACGCAATTGGCCAAATTTATCTTTCCTTCCGGTAAGGATCTTATGGACGTAACACTGATGACCGACATCCCAAATAATCTTATCCTTGGGGCAATCCAAGGCAGCATGTAAAGCTATGGTCAGCTCCACAACACCGAGATTTGCTGCTAGGTGCCCTCCGGTCAGGGAGACAGTCTCAACAAGAAAATTCCGTATCTCCCTAGCCAACTGATTGAGTTGGTCAAGATCAAGCTGTCTTAGGTCCCTGGGCGAATGAATCTGTGATAAAATGCTATTCATCGCCTTGGCCCTCTTTCCTTTGTATGCTCCTTGGACACCTTCTGCCTCCTTGCTTTCTCCTTTACTTTATTATCAAAATTGAACAGAGTGCCTAATAAGGGAATTCTACTACACCCGTATAGAATCTGGGCTACACGATACACAATATCGTTGGCCCGGTTAATCGCGTAGCTTTTTCCGAGCGCCTTTCCTCCCACTGTTAAGGCAGCTGCTCCACTAATCACCAGTGTACTTAGTATTGATTCATTTAGACCCGGTCGTTCAATGATCAACCGAAAAACAATGGTAGCAGCCAACGCCCCGGATAGGGTCCCGGCCACATCCCCCACAATATCGTTGGAGAACGTGGACACCTTATCCGCATTGCGGACTAGGTAAACAGCCTGTTTGGCGCCGTGCACCCGATCGGCTGCCATCGCATGAAAGGGAGCCTCGTTTGCAGCAGTGGCTGCCACTCCAATAATATCAAAGATAACCCCGATGAAAACAATAAGTATAAGTAAAAGTAGACTTGGCCCAAAGGTCAGTCTACTACTAATCGTCTTGCTGACCAATGAAAGAATAACCGAAAGCACAAAGGTGGTTAAACCTGTTGCGATCATATGTCGAACTGCCCTGTTTTTGCTCATCATGTTTCCTTTTGCGACCCCTTGAGGTCATAGTAAAAATCGGGCGGCCTCAGATTGAGTAAACATTGTGCCATAGGTCCAGCAGGTTTTCCCAAGAACGTTCCCTGGCGTTACCGCCGGGCGGTTTCCCCTTTCCCGTTCTTCCGCCTTGTCACCAAAGGCGGAGCTAGATTACCACTTAGTACACACCGCAATCCCCAATCTGAGCAACAAGGGACAGCCTAGGAGTTTTCCTCAACAACACGCCATCGCTTTCTAGCCTCTTTTGCAGTATGCCTTTCAAACAGCAAAGGGCGATATCCTTGGCCTTCGGAAATCGCCTTGATCCTGTTATCCCAACCATACCACTCAAGGCAGGCTACGCTGCACCTAGCATCAAGATCCTAAGCTGATACCACGTGCAGGTTCTAGCCCAAGCCGTAGACAATCCAATTGTGGTTTGCCCACACACTTGGGTCTCCGCGAAGACAGGGTCAATTTCTACATGCCATTGTAGATTGCCCTCTCTTCTTAACCCCCAGCAACAGCTCCCGACTGGGCGTCGGCAGCCACCACCAAGGACTTCATCGATGTGCCCTTTGACGGATTTTTAGCCCCGTCTTCAAAAGCGCGGGTGCTGACTAGGATACTGCGCCGCCCGCTCCAGATGTAGACACATTATAACATAAAATATTTAGCGTGAAAACCCTCGGGTCAGACGGCTTCCTTCCGCAGTTGCGTCCATATGCGTATGAAACCCTACAAGATGTGGCCCAAAGTGCGGGCATTCCATAGCAGATCCCTGGCATTAACTTCTACAGATCTTCAGTACTAGAAACTACGCCCTAGGACAAAATCAGCGATTTGGACTAATCGCTCCCCCGCCGGCAGCTTAGTTGCATGGGCTTTGGCTTGGTCAACCTCTACCTTTGCCAGACGCTTGGATTCCTCCAGACCGTAAATAGCAGGATAGGTTTGCTTTCCCTGATCTTCGTCGCTGCCTTGGGGTTTGCCCATCACCTTTGCATCCCCGATTTCATCAAGGATATCATCGGTGATCTGAAATGCCAACCCTAGGTGTTCCGCGTACTCCGTGAGAGTCTGCAACTGTTGGTTACTAGCTTCTCCGACTAAAGCACCACAGCGTACTGCTCCTCGGATTAGGGCCCCGGTTTTGCATCTATGGATCTTTTTGAGCACATCAATACACGGAGTCTTGCCCTCCCACTGTAAATCTAGGGTCTGCCCGGCAATCATCCCGCCACTCCCGCAGGCTTGGGCCAGCTCGTTGATCACTTGTACCGTTAGTTCCCACGATACACCCTTCTTTGGAAGACAACTTAGAAGCTCAAAGGTGTAGGTCAGGAGGGCATCTCCGGCCAGTAGCGCAATAGCTTCACCAAAGACCTTATGATTGGTGGGTTTACCCCTTCTTAAATCATCATCATCCATACAGGGAAGATCGTCATGGATGAGGGAGTAGGCATGGACAAGTTCCACTGCCACCGCTACGATCTCTGCGCCCTCAAGGTTACTACCACCAATAGCAGCAGCCTCCATGGCTAAAATAGCCCGCAGACGTTTTCCCCCATCACAGGCACTATAGCACATAGCTTCATGCAATATCGTAGGCTCACATGATACATCGGGTAGGTACGTACTGACCAGGGTATTGACATAGGTTGCCTGGTCCTTCAGGTAATCTTCAATAATCACAAAGAAGCCGCTCCTTTATCTTCGACACTAAAATCCTTTATTGTAATCTGCTCATCCTCTTTAAGAATCATCTCTACCCGTTTTTCCGCCGTGTCTAAAAGACACCGACAGTGCCGGACCAGGGCAACCCCTTCTTCGAATAGGGCCAAGGATCGTTCCAAGGTCATCTCCCCGGTCTCCAAAAGCTCAACAATGCCCTCAAGTTTGGTATATGCATCTTCGAAGCTCATTTCGTTTAGTTCCATGTTCTCATCGGGCCAACCGTAATAGTTGTAGTAACTACGGCTAGCCTTCTTCCTCCCCCTCCTTTTCAGGATACAATACCCTCAAGAAAACTTCCGTGCCTTTGTCTTCCCATCACTAAACTGAATCCAAAACTCATCCACATCGGACATCTGGGCTACCTTGGCAATGATCGCCCCTGTTTGATCATGACAGATGGCATACCCCCTCGAGAGAGTAGCCAAGGGACTAAGACTATTCAGTCGGGCAGCAACCTTCTCTAAGCGATGGTCGGTGGCCGTCTTCAACTGGCGTTGTCCCATCTCCAGACGCCGACCTAGTTCATCAAGACGCTGATACCTTTGATTAACCTGATCCTGAGGCAACTGCAAGGCACGTCTTTTCGAGAGAGAATTGACATGCTCAAGACGGGACTGGATCCTTTGATCCATGATCACCTGGATCCGCAACGATATGTCCTTTAATCTTTGCATCAGCTGGCGGTGATCAGGGACTACCAGCTCAGCAGCTGCAGAGGGAGTAGGTGCCCTTTGGTCCGCCACGAAATCCGCAATGGTGAAATCGGTTTCATGGCCCACCGCGGAGACCACAGGAACACTACAGCTGTAAATAGCCCGGGCCACCCGCTCATCATTAAAGGCCCACAATTCCTCAAGGGAGCCCCCTCCCCGACCAACAATTATGACATCGGCCGCTCCCCATGAATCGATGGTCCCTAGGGCATCCACAATACTTTGGGGAGCACCATCTCCCTGGACTAGAGCCGGTGCCAAAACAATCCTAATCCCTGGATGCCGTCGGGTGAGCACACTGATAATATCTCGAATCGCCGCACCAGTAGGCGAAGTCACAACTCCGACACACTGGGGCATAAAGGGCAGGGAACGTTTTCTGGCGGCATCAAACAGACCCTCTTTACGTAGCTTCTCCTTTAGTTCTTCAAAAGCTCTTTGCAGGGCACCTTCGCCGGCCTCTAGCATTTGTGAGACATATAGCTGGTATCCGCCGCGCTTCTCATAGACACCAATCTGCCCTAGACACACCACATGCATTCCATCCTGGGGGGTAAAATCTAACCCATAGTTCTGCCGGGCAAACATGACACAGTTAACCACACTCTTTTGATCCTTTAAGGAAAAGTACATATGCCCCGAGCTGTGGTGCTTAAAATTCGAAAGCTCCCCCTCTACGGCTAACCCCAAAAGCCGTGGTTCCTCCTCAAGGATTCCTTTAATGATTCTAGTAAGCTCTGATACCTGATATATCTGCAATGTAAGATCACCCCCGCAGTCCCCAAAGTGCAGTGCCCACCGCATTATCCGTACTGTACTTGGGATCGGCAAAATACAGATCCCAGTCAGTCAGGTGTTCGCTAAGCCAATTGCGAATGTATTGATTAGCACTGACCCCACCCACAAACAGCACCCGCTTTGGATACTGATGCTTTGCAGCATTGCGCAGGAGTCTTTGGAGGGTCTGGGCAATACACTTTTGCACAGCCAAGGCCAAATCTGCCCGGGAAACCACTCCTTGCTCCAAATAACGCATGGCTGCCGCTTCTGGTCCCGAGAAGCTAACAGCTAAATCCTTCACCGATACGGGCAGGACTAAACCATCAGCATCCCCCGAGGCTGCTAATTTCTCCAGTCTATTTCCTGCAGGAAAGGGTAAACCCATCGCCACACCCACCCGATCCACAAACTGACCCACATGAAGATCCGCTCCCCCGCCAAGAGAGATAATCTCAAACAAACCTTCATCGGCCTTCTGCACGAATAGCAGATCAGTAGTCCCCCCGGAAAGATGCAAAGCCAAGAACTGATTATCCATGGGGCCTTGGGCCGACCAGCGACCTGCCATCAGATGATTAGCTTGATGGCTACAGGTGAAAAGAGGCACTCCTAAGGAGGCGCTAATACAGTGGGCGACGGTCCGTCCTGCTACAAACACCGGGAGATAGGAATCCTGAAGGGAGCGGGGACGATCGGTTACTGCAACTGATCCAATCGGGTACCCGTAATCGAAGACTTGCGCAAGGAGAAGGGGGAGATTCTGAAGATGCATGAATAAAGCATCTGACTGGCGTAAACCCCGTTTGCCTATTTGTACTTGAAGCAAACAACGTAGGTCAAGCTCCAGTTGATCCCGATCCTTAACTAATGCTACCGATGTGGTATAACAACTTGTATCTATACCGAGGGAATACACACTATCACCTTGGGGACTGTTCCTCTTGGAAAGCTTGGACTACGTTACCTAACACACCATTGATGAATCTGGGAGAGTCAACGTCCCCGTATTTTTTCGCCAGCTCCACCGCTTCATTGACAACTACACTCTCGGGAATATCCTCCCGATACAATATCTCATAAACAGCAGCCCGTAGAATATTCCGATCAACAGTAGGCATTCGCTCCAGGGTCCACCCTACCGCAAAATCCCCAATCACTTTATTGATCTTCGCCAGATTACTGTAGGTTCCCTGGACAATCTCGTGCAAAAATGACAAACCGTTCTCGGTAAGTTCTAGCCCTTCGTCCGCGTAGCGGATCGCCTCGTTAACATCACTACCCGCAAGATCAATCTGAAAAAGGGCCCGCAGTATTCCTTCTCGGGCAACACGCCTACTCATCCTGCTTCCTCCATATCACTTACCCAGATCAATTCCGATCCTGACTGTGAAGCAATCGGTCCAGGAAATCAGTAAATTCCTGACCAGAATCAAGCCTTCTGCCGATAACATAACCGATGGCAATACACAAAAGCACCAGTAAAGTTCTAAAAAAACCGTAGCGGAGAAAAAGTAAGCCTGTAACCAGACCCAAAATCGCACCTAGTACCTTGCCTTTGTTGGCGAGGAACAAGATTAGTACTTCCCTGAAATGCCCTTGCATAATCAGGACCCCCCCTCCCATTTGTAAGCACTAGGCCCCTGCCTGCTCGGTCCGTGCAATCCGGCGTACCTCCACGTAGATCCGCGCTACATTAATTCCTGTGGTTTTTAGCACGTAATCCGTGATGGAGCGTTGTACTTCCTCGACAACACTTGGAATGTTCAAGTCGGGATGTATCTCCAGACCAATGGAGATCGTCAGTCCTTCGGGGGCTGCCTTAAGACTAATATCCAAGTCTCGCACACCTGATTGTTCCCGCACGGCCTTGTAGACCAAACGTTCTAAGGCGCGAAAGGAAATACGCACGGCTCCAAGGCTAGTCTCCTGCTCAACGAACCGTTCCTGGGGTAATCCCCTTAGGGCAAAGAAAAACAAGTAGATGCCCAAAAGCAGCACAGCAAAACCCAAAACAGCTGGTGCCACAGTACTAACTGTGGCCCAAGTTGACACCAGATCGCCTAGGGCAAGGGAAGGATCCCATCCCCCAGCAATAAAAAAGAGCAGAAAGCCAAAAACGGCAAACACCAATGCACCAAGAAGAACTAGTACTCGATCAAGAATGGTCATTTTTGCGCCCCCTTCGGGATCATCTATTTGACCCTAGGTTCTTCGATTTTCTTCTCCTCTTGAAAGAAATGCACGCCTTGAACATTAACATTAATCTCGACCACATCAAGTCCGGTCATGCCCTCGATGGCTCTTTTGACATTCTCCTGTATTTTCCACGCTACTTCCTGAATCGGCACCCCATAGTGCATCACGACATATAAATCAACGGCAGCCTGTTCCTCACCCACTTCCACCTTAACACCCTTAGACAGACTCTTCCGCCCGATCATCTCAGCAAAACCGGCACCAACACTGCCGCTCATTCCAGCCACACCCTCTACTTCGGTGGCCGCCAATCCAGCAATAATCCCTACAACCTCATTGGCGATCCTCAGTTCGCCTAGTTCACTTCTTTCTTGTCTTGCTTCGGCCAAAGAAAACACCTCCAGGTAATACTAACCTACTGTCAAGAATTCGCCAAACCACCAGTATTTCCTTCTGTGTGAACGCCCACAGGCACCTTGCCAGTATGAGAATCACAGTAGAATACCGTGTTCAACCTTTCCTAAGTACCTATCTATAATACTACCGGATCACTGATACCGGGTCAATGATACGGCTACCAGCCTTGCTGAAAATAGAAGCTTCTGCCTGCAAAGCGCCAATACCTAGTCTTCTTCACTGGACCTCAGTAGGTATTTTTCCACAAAATCCGTACTTAACTCCCCCCGTACGAAGGAATCGTTGTCTAGCACGCGCAGGTGAAACAACAAGTTGGTCTTAATCCCTTCGATAATGAACTCATCTATGGCCCCTTTGGCTCGGTTGATCGCCTCATGTCGTGTCGGGGCCCAGGCGATTAGCTTGCCAAACATGGAATCGTAATAGGGAGTAACCTCCCACCCCGGATAAGCGGCGCTATCAACACGAATACCCGGACCTCCCGGGGCTAGGTAATCAGTGATCAATCCAGGACAGGGACGGAAATTGTGATCCGGGTCCTCGGCATTAAGTCTGCACTCAATGGCCACTCCCGTGATCTTAATG
Organism: Limnochordia bacterium; assembly: GCA_023230925.1. Classification (NCBI taxonomy): domain Bacteria; kingdom Bacillati; phylum Bacillota; class Limnochordia; species Limnochordia bacterium. Next base: position 6,492 of record JALNWK010000043.1, on the reverse strand, counting down.
TCCTCCTGGCGATAGCGCAGAGGTTGACCAGCGGCAATGCGGATCTGTTCTTTGACCAGATCAACACCGGTGACCATCTCCGTAATCGGATGCTCAACCTGAATGCGGGTGTTCATCTCCATGAAATAGAAATCACCGTTCCGATCATAGAGGAACTCCATGGTGCCGGCGTTACTGTAACCTACAGCTTTAGCACCCAAAATGGCCGCTTCACCCAACTGTTTTCTTTTTCCCTCATCAATTGCCGGTGATGGCGACTCCTCTATAATCTTTTGATGCCGTCTTTGAATCGAACACTCCCGCTCACCGAGGTGGATAATGCGACCAAATTCGTCGGCAAGGATCTGCACTTCAATATGTCGTGGGCCTTCGATGAGCTTTTCTATGTAGACCTCACCGCTACCAAAGGCAGCTTCGGCCTCAATCCGGGCCATATTGAGCATTCGTTTTACTTCATCGGCGCTACGCGCAATCCGCATACCCTTGCCGCCGCCCCCGGAGGCCGCTTTAATAATCACCGGATAGCCGATGATCTCAGCTACCTCAATGGCTTCTTTCTCATCCACCACCGGTCCTTCACTACCCGGTACCACCGGGACACCAGCTTTTTGCATCAGCTGCTTTGCTACGGCCTTATCCCCCATTGACTCCATACACTTAACAGATGGTCCGATAAACGTCAACCCGTGATTTTGGCAGATCTCCGCAAACTGGGGGTTTTCTGATAGGGCACCATATCCTGGATGGATGGCGTCACATCCGGAAATCATGGCAGCACTAATAATATTAGGAATGCTTAAATAGCTTTTCGCCGAAGGGGGTGGCCCGATACAATAAGCTTCATCCGCATAGTGCACATGGAGTGAGTTTTGATCCGCTTCAGAGTAAACGGCAACCGTTGAGATACCCATCTCTCTGCAGGCGCGAATAACCCGCAAGGCAATCTCGCCCCGATTGGCGACTAGAATCCTTTCAAACATAACAGGCGTCTCCTCATTACATCAGATAGAGATACTATTCTTCTCAACAACGAATAGGGGTTGACCATATTCCACAGGCTGGGCGTCCTCTACCAGAATCTGTATTACCTTACCGGAGACTTCCGATTCAATCTCATTCATCACCTTCATCGCCTCGATAACACAAATAGGCTGCCCCACAGTTAACATATCTCCTAGAGATACGTAGGGTTCAGCATCGGGGGAGGAAGCCCGGTAGAAAGTCCCCACCATTGGCGCAGTAATGATCACCTGATTTAAATTGGGCTCTTCTAGTTCGGGCACAGTTCTCTGTGTAGGGGCCTCTGCACTTGGTACTCGGGCCAACTGAATATTATATGCGTTACTACCGCTTTTCTTCAGGGCGATCTTAAAGCCCTCGGTTTCCAGCTCCATCTCACTGATCTTAGATTCCTCAAAAATTCTAATCAGTTCTCTTACCTCTTCGAGATGCAATCTGCAACCCTCCTTGTTCCAAAGACAGTTCTCGGGATGATGACAGTATACCACACCCGACAGGAATTATGATGCGTATCTTGTAATAATTCGGTAAACCTGTCCGTTTTTCCTGCCTTGGCCCCTACTGCCTGCCATCCATGATCACGATACTTGTTTTCGGAAGACTGCAAATGCGGGCTACCAAATCCCCTAGGAGCGAAGCCCCTTCCCCGTTAAGGACCTCACTGATCATCACACTAACCCCATCATCGGATAGAAGCACCACCGGTTCTGAATAGCCGTTAACGACCAGCATATTCTCAAGTTCGAGCTCCAGCGTCCAGCGTTCCATTAGTGCCACAGTCTTCTGCTCAATCTCCCGACGCTGTTCACTCGAAAGGTTTGGATCCTCGAGGAGTCCTTGCAAGAAGGCCATCTGCCGAGACCGATTTCGTTCCCGTTCCAGTACATATTGGGGTCGTAACTGCTGTACCTTTTGCTCCCCTGGTTGTGATCCGGTGGGCGTTGTTAGGGGATCTGTAGATAAACCCGCCGTAGTGGGTACCGACTTTTTGAGCATGTCCCACCTAGCAGGATCCTGGGATAGCAGCCAAATCCCCACTATGAGAAAAAGTGAGCAGATGCAAAGCAAGAAGATACTATTAGATCTGAGAGCGTAAAACATGAAAAACACCTACCTTTTTGGATATACTCCGATTTGATGGGCACCAATACTTAAAACAGTCTGTACTGCTTGAGTCAGCATCAAAGCTACTTTCGCATCACTAGCCCCCTCAGCCACAATGACAACTCCCCGTACTAAAGGACGCGACTCCTGGAGCAAGAGGGGTTCTTCCTTACGGCTCTCATCGTTTCTGAGCCGCACAATACTTGATGTACGCCGGGTCTCTGAGATCTCGCGCGTACCACCGTCCTGGTCCCGTTCCTGGGTGGTTCGCACCTCCTCTGTGATATCCTGAGCGTACTCAGATACTCCACTACTCTCTAGGGTAACGAATAACCGCAGGCTTCCCACCCCTTGGATTTGCCCGAGGACGCTAACCAGTTGCCGTTCGATCTCCTCTAGGTAACCACCCCAGATCTGTCTGTCTATTCCACCGGCCATGGTCACACTAATATCTGTGGCGGGAGGCGTGGTCTGAAGGGGTTTGGGAGTCTGCCCTGTGGGGCTAAACACCATAAGTACTAAGCCAAACACTGCCAGGACTAGGATGTATTTAGCAAGACGTAGCCTTGAGCTGGGTAAGTTGAAGGGTCTACTTTCCTTGTTTCCCCCGAATAAACCTCGCAAATCCATGGTGACTACTCTCCTTCATAGGTAATGTGAATATCTTTAGGATCGACTCTGTACACGGTGCTTAGTAACTGGCGAATCTGAGCATCTAGGGGCTGCTTTTCTGTTATCTTTGGTCCAATTTGAATGTCGATGGGTTCGATCCTTACCCCTGCTCTCGAGACATCCCCTGTTGTAGTCACCCGGACTACGAAGGATATACCCGGGTCTAGCTGGAGCATTACTTGAGCGGCAAGCACTCCTTCGAGGCTTTGCACAAGGTCACTGGCCTCGGCCTCCACATCCTGTTGCCACTGCCTAAGCACCACTTGCTCCCCCGCCTGGGTAATCCTCTGGCCCCGCTCCTGATAGGCAGTACTTGGAGCCACCCCTGATACTGACACCCCGAAACCAGCAAAGAGCCCACCGCTGAGCAACGAGACAATCGGGTTTAGTAGCGTGGCGATTACCACGAGTCCCATGACCACTTTCACAACGCGGCGGAGATCCCCCGGGGGTAGTAGCCATTCTAACCCAACAAGCACCAACACAAGCACGGCAAGATTAGTGATTAGATCCCTCAAAAACGTCATACTAACCCTCTCCCTAACGTACTAAGGCAGCTAGGTTTCCCGCACTGACGATCACCGTAATGGTCAAAAAGAACATTAGAGCCACAACAGCCACGCCGGCAAAGACATAGGAGAGACTACTCTCTAAGCACTGCAGGATCTTGACTAAACGGGGATCACTGAAGGGCTCCGCTAGCGCTGCCACCAAACGATAGATGAAGATTATGGCAAGTAGCTTTATCAAAGGAAAGGCTGCCACCACCGCCACCGTAACAAGTCCAAAGACCCCCACTGCGTTTTTAAGTAGCATGGAGCCGCCAATCACAGTCTCCATTGCATTTGAAAACAAATTGCCCACAACAGGCACAAAAGAGGTACTCATGAACTTAGCTGTACGCAGCCCTACCCCATCGGCCACCGGTGCCAATTTTCCTTGAACTGCGGTCACTCCAAGAAAGATCGCCGATAGCAGGCCTAACACAAGCATTCCAGCTTGCTTAATCAATGAAGCTAAGCGACCAACAGTCAAGTCCGTAGATAGGTTCCCCACAATGCCTACAACCGTAGCCATAGACACCAGCGGAAAGAACCAGTAATCTACCGCCATGGCAATCCAACTGATGGCAACATAGAACACAGGATGAAGTATCGTCGCCGAACTGAACGCACCCACCGCCACTAGTAGACTAGACATAACCGGGATGAGGGCCTGCATGAAGGAGACCATAGCATCAATGGCCCCAGCCCCAATGGCCACCGCGGCCTTAAAGCTCTCGATGGAAATGTACGCCATGACTAAGAAACTCACTCCAAAGGCAACATCGATCACCGTGACATCCTTGGTTGCCCTCTGCAGAGTCTGCAGTAGCGCGCACAAGACTACAATGGCGATTAGCTTACCAAAAAGACGGGCATTGTACACAATCTCCCGCATCAGGTATCGGATAAGACTGCGGATCACGCTGACCGGATCGAGCCTGCCTAGACCTCGCCCAGATACTAACTCCCTAAGTTCTAGAGACGGCAGTAGTTTCTTTGCTTCATCATCCAGTTGTTCTGTGGCCCGCTTGAGCTCATCTAGTCCCAGTTCTTTGATCTGTTCTTCGAGCACATCGCTATAGTCAAAGGCCCATGCTGAAACACTCTGCAAGCACAGACATAGCACGATCAGTAGCACGTAACGTAGTTTCATGGTAGTATCCCCAATATGGCATCTAAAATACCGGCAACCACGGGCAAAGCAAGGATGAGGATCATTACCTTACCAGCTAACTCAATCATCCCCGCAATACTCTCTGATCCGGCATCTTTACTAACCTGGGCGCCTAGTCCGGCTAGGTAAGCCATGGCAATTGCCCGAATTACAATACCCAGATAAAGATCACTCATCTGGGCAGTATGGCTTAGCTGCCTGAACAGCTCGATCACCTGTCCTAGAGGCTGCAGCATGAACAAGAAGATAACCAGTACCACCGCAACATTGGCTGCCACGGCGTATTCGCTACTTTGCTTCTTGAAAAACGTCATGAGCAACGTAACAACTACCCCCAGGCCAATTACTTTAGCTAGCTGGGCCATTGTTACCACCAAAAGGCTTTCTCTACTTCAGAGAACAACTCAACAATCAGTGATAGTAAAGACAGAAGAACAATAATAACACCGGCTAGGCTCAGCATCTGGGCTTGCTCTTCCCTACCTGCTTGACGTAGGAAAATGTTTAAGATTGTGATTAAGATGCCAATACCAGCTATCCGGTAGATCAAGCTGACATCCACACAATTACCTCCTTCTCTTAGAAGAACATGATAATTAGCATCAGTCCAATGCCTGCGCCTAGGAAGTTCCATAGCCGAACATTCTTCTCTTTTTCCGTTTTAGCTTCTTGCTCATTCTGGGCTAGCTGTTCTTTTACTAGCTGGAGGTGTTTAATCTGATCGGTACCGTGGGAGCTACCGAGTACCTTCCCTAACCGAAGTAATACCGCTGCATCTGCTTCAGTTAAGCAAAGCTCCGGTAAAGTACCTTTAATGCCCTCTTGCCAAGCTTCATCCACAGTTAGCCCCCTTCCCTGCAACAGTAGCGCGGCGGTGGCTCGGAAAATCCCTCCGATCGCCTCGCCGGTCCGGTTGGCAACATTGTCTAAAGCTACAGGTAGGGCCGAAGACTGACACGTGATCTCTGTTTGCAGTATCTGGAGGGCATGCTGCAGTTGCTCTAGTTGCTTCGCTCTGTCCTTATAGGTCTCGGCAATCAAACGGCCTAGGGCAAAACCACTACCTAAAACCATAAAGGCGCCAATAATCTTGATGTACACCATCATTCACCCCGTTATGTCGGACAAACTAAGGCTTGTATTACTATAGATATTTGGTTCAGCCATGGTTTATGCACAAGTTTTTCGGTTCTCCCAGGTAAGGTACTAAAAAGAAGAAAAAAGACCGCCTCCAGAGTAGAACCTGGAAAACGGTCTTTGTGTGCTTTGTGTTGGGGACTAATCAGTTGGGCTTGTTAGACGAAGAGCAGTTCATCAGCCAATAGGTCAAGGGCCCTAGGGCAGGCAGAACCAAAGCCCAAATGGTCCAGACAACCACCGGCAAATCCAAAGCTAGTTTACGCCGTTTCTTGGCATCCTCATTGACCCTCATTGCTGCCATCACCTGCACAAAACAGATAATGCCCCAGAAAGTAACAAAGAGAAATGCGATAATAATGCGCGCCATAAGTATCCTCCTTCAAAAGGCAGTAACACTATCCAAGATAATCTTCCCACAGTCGAAGACTTAGGTCAACTGAATGTAGTCCCAGCACAAGCAAATGATCAATATCTAATAAAGGAAAATGATAGGCCAAAGCATAATCTAAGAACAGTAACCTACCCTGATTTGGCCGGGATCAACAACCTATAGGGTCTTTATGGATACCGTCTTACTCCAACAAAAGTCTCAGTTTTATAGAAACTGATCGGGAGGTTTTTTAGCATGAGCAAATTACCTACATGGAAAAGCTTGATTGTGGTCCTACTATTCCTGCTGACCACAGGAACGACAATGGCAGAGGATAGTTTCGTGGGTTCATCTCCGTAAGTGTTGACCAAAATGAGTAAAAAAAGGACACCGGGTAATACTCCTAATAAGATAACAACCAAAAGGAGATGACCCGATGTCTACTATCAGTATACCCAGATTGTTTG
>JALNWK010000042.1 GCA_023230925.1 Limnochordia bacterium | reverse complement strand
CAAACAATCTGGGTATACTGATAGTAGACATCGGGTCATCTCCTTTTGGTTGTTATCTTATTAGGAGTATTACCCGGTGTCCTTTTTTTACTCATTTTGGTCAACACTTACGGAGATGAACCTACGATGGCGTTGCTTTCTTTGAGGAATGTACTGGTCCGGGATATACTGTGGGCTATGAGATTCACGGTCAACATAAGTCACTGTATGGGACAATGCTACCATACTCCGGCCTATACCTTTGAGCCCTGAATTAGGCAAAAGGGCAAGAGTACCTTTATCAGACTCTATGATACTAAGATCTACGGTGGGGAGTGATTGGGTATTCCTACTATACGCTTGTGGCTTAGCCTCCAAGCTGGGCGGTAGTACGGAATGTGCTTGGTCGCATACCAACTTCCTCTAAGAATACGCGGGAGAAATGACTCGGATCAGGATAACCGACCCTTTCAGCCACTTGAGCGATAGAAAGCTCGGTATCAACCAGTAGACGCTTGGCGCGGTCAATCCGTACTAGACGGATAAACTCCGCCGGGCTTTGGCCCAGCTCGGAACGAAATAGACGACTTAGATGACTAGGATGACATCCTACTTCTTTGGCAATTGCTCTAATCTGTAAGGGTTCATCGATATGCATATGTATGTGATGAATAGCCTTGAGTACTGGTGGATCGATGATGCTTGGTGGAAGTTCCTGCGCGAATACTTCCCGGATGAGCCAAGCAAGGGATTGCAGCAAGAGTCCATGCCCGGCCATGCGTGCGGCCGGGCGGTCTAGACGGTATTCCTCAATCGCTTCCTCCGCGTATTTGCGGGATCTACTCGGGTGAGGCAACTCAAAGACCTGTGGGAACTCAAAGAGGCGAAACAGGTCAAGGGCTCCAAAAAGGCGTACGTTGAGCCGGACATACAGCATTGATACAGCCTGAGGGCGAATAAGATGGGCAAAAAATGAACCAGGTCGAAACAGTACTCCGCCGTTCACCTGGTACACGCCCTGGACACTCTCAGTCTCGATAAGATACGTAGCATCCTTAACGAACCACAAGGTATATGACGGAATATGTTCTTTGCGCCGATCGACAGGATAAAGAACAGTGTGAATCGAGGTTCCTGCCAGATGAAGCTCAAGAAGTGTGTGGTCGAGAAAACTCTCAAGGCCTGTGCGATCTACGGCGGAATTAAACTCGAAGTCGGGAGAACTCTCAACTGGCATAGGCTTACCTACACGATGCACATCAAATCATTATTCGTCCTTAGCCTGTGCAACGTGGAAGGCCGCAAACCTCCTTATGAGTGGGGTGTCATCAGCGTCGTGAACTACAAGCCTGAGCTTGTCTGTTCTAAGCTCCGGGAATCGGTCCATCTTTTTGTGGCCAATTGCACTGCCTTCTACAAGAAGACTCCAACCTGTGTCAGTGTATGCTAGCAGCTCATATTTCCTAATCCGTTCACCGTGACGGATTTCCTCCATTAGAATCACATGATCCACAAGGAGTGCTTTGGGTAGTTCCAACCCAAGTTCATAGCCTTCTCCCTTGGTTAGTGCAACCGGGTTCGAGAATCGTCTGCGGATTTCAGCTCCAAATTCAAGTACGCGTTGCTTATCCAATTCGGGGAGTAATCCTCGATCATCAGGTGCAACATTGAGTAGAAGATTACAGCCATGACCAACCGAACGGTAGTAGATATCCATTAGCTCATCCAAAGAACGCAGGGAATGTTCATCATTAGGATGCCAGAACCAACTTTGTTTGCGGATTGGCACATCACACTCGGCGGGAATCCACATTGGTGTTTCTGGTAGCCATTTAGCCATGTCCTGGGTAAACATACTTTGTCGTGCCGCGGCTGCCGTGTTCCAGCAGGGGTAAGGAGCAACGCCATCCTCATTACCCACCCACCGTATCGTGGGCGCTCCCATATTGAAAACCATGGCTTGTGGTTGATACTTTTTGATCAAGGCCATGATGCGGGGCCAATCGTATTCACGTCCTTCAGAACCTGCTCCATCGAACCAGAGTTCAACCATCGGTCCGTACCAGGTGAGTAACTCTGTGAGCTGTTCTAGGTAAAACTCATCATAGGCTTCCTTATCGTGATAACAGGGAGCATTACGATCCCATGGCGATAGGTACACTCCAAAGGGCATGTTCAGCTCTTTACAGGCAGCGGCACATTCCGCGACTACATCACCCTTGCCATTCTTCCAGGGACTGGACTTTACCGAATGCTTCGTTGTGCTGGTCTGCCAAAGGCAGAAACCATCATGGTGTTTAGCCGTGAGGATGAAGTACTTAAAGCCTGCCTCTTTTGCTGTGGCTATCCAATCCATGGCATCCAATGACGTGGGGTTAAACCTCCTTGGTGACTCGGCGCCACTGCCCCATTCCTGATTGTAGAATGTGTTTATGCCAAAATGACAGAACATACCCAATTCTAGATCTTGCCAGGCCAACTGCTCGTTTGAAGGTATTGCCAACTTATTACTCATAAGGAATCCCCTCGCAATGCTGTATATATTCGGAAACAATGTATTGCAAAAAGTACTACCTGAGAGGTGAAAAAGGTAATCCATCAGTTCGTATTCACTTAATATACAAGTAGGACCAACATATTCGAAACCAATACTTAGTAGACGCACGTGTAATTGTAGCTAGCATAATAGTAGCAAACATGGCTTTTTCCGTCAAACATCCGCGATCACTCGTATGAGTCAACAATTCACGAGTGCTAGCTTCATCTTCAGCTTTTTCAACGACCAATGAATAAAGTCTGTTTTCTTTCCATGCTCGCTTTAGTGCTGAGACCCAATGTCTAATCTCAGAGTTGAAAACGTCCGATCTGTGCAAGATGAGTCCATTGTTCTACAGATCCCCCAATTGGTACAATAAATGTAACAAAGCTAAATCAGACGATGTCTGCGGACTTTTTCGTTTAGCTCTAGTACGAGCCGCGTTACGCAGGGAATTACTATGATTGATCTGGCAAGCAGGTGATCGGGTTAAATATGAAAGCGTGGGTATATTGAGTGGTTTTAGTCCTTCTCAATGATGATCTCGCTTCGGGGGGTGTATACGACTTACTGGAAGAAGCGGAAGGTGACGCCTTGCTAGAATAACGGGTGAATATAAGAGATATAGTCACTGTTTCAAGAGCTTTCTTGGTTGTCGTAGTATCCATTGCACAAAACACATAGCGAAAAGAGCTGCAGGGGACAGAACAGTTGGAAACTAGTAAGTGGAAACAGACACCATGGAATGAGGAAAGGAGAGGTCTTCAGTGAGACGAACACATCTAGGAATCCTTATTGTGTTTATGTTAGTCTTTGGTCTTGTCTTACCAGTCTATGCAACTGAGAAAATTGTCGTACTGATCGAGAACAATCCGCAGCTTTTACAGTTTCACAAAGAAATGGCAGAGGAGTTTTCCGAGCTATGGGATGTCGAGGTAGAGATCATGACTGCATCAGGAGCCTATGAGGAGCAAGTAGGTGTCCTACTTGCAGGTGGGGTTGAGCTAGATATTACGCAGCTTTGGGCTGAAGGAGGCGCACCGTACTTCGAATGGGATGCCTTCGTTGATCTTAACACCTTTATTGAGGATGACCCGGACGTGCAAATTGAGAATTTTGCCCCGGCGCGTATTGAAGCCTTTACCTGGCATGGTAAGCTTTTCGGCTTGCCGATGAATGCGAACGCTTTCCTAGGCTATTATAATCGTGATGCTTTGGAATACGCTGGCTTGGAGCCGCCCGAGGCCCTAGGAGACAAATGGAACTGGGCTGCACTAAAAGAGTATACTCGCTGGTTGTCCGCTGATACAGACGGCGATGGAATCATTGACCGGCCGGCGCTATGGATGCCATTGAATCCGCAGCGAAGCATTGCCGCTTTTGCCGAACAAGCTGGGGGTAGGATCTTCGATCGCTACGTCGATCCAACGATGGCTACTCTCAGCGATGCCAAAAGTCTTCAGGGACTTGAGTTTCTAGTGAGTCTGTATGCCCAGAGGGTGGCGAGTTCTGGTGGGAACTTCTCTTCCGGACACAATCCTATGCTTCTGTTCGAAGGACCATTTGCGATGGCTAATCTGGCTGATGCTAACGTTTCCTTTGATTGGGGTGTCATGGATTTACCCATGGGCCCAGTCCATGATGGAACAGTCATGCTAGGAATAGGGTATCAAATTCCGGCAAGCTCCAAGAACCAAGCTCTGGCGTGGGAGTTTCTCAAATACTTGGCGAATAATGTGAACTCAATCAATCGGATGGTGGAGATCACTGGTCGTACTCCAGCCTTTATTCCGGCGTTGCCAGACTATCAAGATTTGCTACTCGACCGGTTCAGGGATCGTACCGTCTTGAATTTCGCTTCGAAGATTGTATCGGTACACACTTTCCCTGGGCCAGTCGTAAGCAACTTAGGTGGAATAAACCCCATCATCGGCCGATTGATGCAGCAGGCGGCAGATGGAGAGATTCCCGTTGATACAGCGGTGTTAGAGATTGATCGTCGGGTAAATGCCATTTTGCAGGAGATGAGCAAAGACTAACTTCGCGAGGGTGGATTACACGAACGTAGATGAAAACAGACAGCTAGCACGGGTATAAGGAATAGGCCATACGATTACGCTTACCCTAACAGAACCAGCAAAGGTTAACCAGGTAGTTGTCATGGAAGATATCCGCTATGGTGAGCAGATTCGAAAGGAGGGTCTATTACCTGGTAACCGTTGGGAAGTTCTTTGTGATGGTATTTCTGTCGGCCACAAGCGGATTCAGCAATTCGAGCTTGTCGAGGTGGCTGAGATTCGTCTCTGCGTAAGTGAGGGTATATGACGTAGTCTCCGTAGAACCATCCTTGTGTGAGGTTTCCCAGACCAAGCATAGTCTGGGAAACCCCACAGTCCAAGTTTCATCTATATTTCATTCTCTTTCCGATAGTAGCTGACGTGTTTATTCGGTGCCCTTGGGAGAGGGAGATGGACTAACGGCTCAGGAGGCTTGTAATGCAAAAACAAGAAGTCATTTATGGAAGGCGTACGTAGCTAAGAACGCTAATGAACTTTATGTAGTCTGTGCTGGTAACAACTAGCAATGTAGATTGGTCATCGAGAGGAGTCTGGCCATATGAGTTGTGAACGACCGAATATTGTTGTGTTTCTGACAGACGATCATGGGCAGTGGGCTGCCCGCTGCTACGAAAATACTGAACTGATTACTCCTAACATGGATTACTTAGCCACTAGTGGTGTGAAGATGAATCAGGCATATACGCCTTCACCAGTGTGTTCGCCTGCTCGGGCGTGTTTGTACACGGGACGTTTACCCTCGCAGCATGGAATCCATGACTGGTTGCGGGAGCATGATTTAGAGAATGAGCATCCGGGTCTAACCGGAGAAGTGACCATCGCCGAGCTTCTGCAACAAGAGGGCTACTACACTGGTTTGGTTGGCAAATGGCATTGTGGCAGGGGATGTGAGCCAAAGCCCGGATTTGATCGGTGGTTTAGTTACCAGGTGAATCAATATCCCCATTTCGGAGCGATCCGTTTCTCCGATCAGGGAAAACCGATTGAGCAGCAGGGGCATCAGACGCCATTCTTGACCGATCAAGCTATTAGTTTTCTCCGACAAAGACCCAAGGATAAGCCGTTTCTGCTGTTTGTCAACTACGTGAACACTCATTCGCCCCACTCAGATCAACCCAAACGTTGGGTATCTGCTTACCGCAAGTGCAGTTTTCGGGACATTCCGGATGAAGGTCCCTCCAAGGCCCATGGTAGACCCTGCCCGCCTTGGGCCCATGCGGTAACGAACCATCGTGAGGAACTTGCTCAGTACTATGCGGCGGTAAGCTTCATTGATGAGCAAATCGGGCGGGTCCTAGATGAGCTAGAAGGAATGGGTGCACTTGAAAATACTTTGGTGGTCTACACGTCTGATCATGGCCATATGACCGGCCGTCATGGTTTGCATAGTAAGGGAAATGCGACTGTACCACAGAACTTCATCGATGATTCCATTTTGGTACCTTGCCTCCTGTTCTGGAAGAAAGGCTTGCCAACAGGTGCTGTGCGCAATGAGCCAGTGGATCACTGTGATTTGTTCCGTACGCTACTGGATGCGGCTGGGGTTGCCACCAAGGATTTGGAGGAGGAACTGAACCTGCCTGGCAGATCGTACTTGCCATTGATCCGGGGTGAATCCGATCGTGCCCCCTGGCGTACTGCGCAGTTTTGTGAATATGGGAATGCCCGGATGATTCGTACGCAAGAGTATAAGCTGATTCGACGATATCCGGGTCCAAACGGACATTTTCCCGATGAGTTATACGATCTGGAAAATGATCCTTGGGAGCGGGTGAATCGGGTTAATGACTTAAGTCTGTCCGATGTGAAAATGGAGCTAAGCCGGCAGCTAGATGCTCACTTTTCTCAATATGAAATACCAGGGCGAAGTGGCATAGACGTTGCGCGACAACCCTTATGCAACGGTCATGAACCATGGCATTTAGATTCAGAAACAGGTCGTTCCATGGTGGAGAGGTAGTTTGTACAGGATTGTGGTACCAGTCTATGTTCCTGAACCATGGTTTCTAGGAAATCGTGGTATATGAAGGAGGAAATGTTGGGTGTAGATTCATACTACGGATACGTAAGGTTGTGCTAAAGATCATCCAATTCGACGGTTCCTTTGTTCTACGTTCTGCGGCTCTTTTAGGTAGAACGATAGATGGTGTTTCGAAACCAGTCCCGCTGTAAGTGATCGAATAATCCGTTTGCAGCCAATGTTCAAATGGCGCAAAGAGGTTAATAACCTAATCTTGAATACATATTAGATACAAGATATAGTTAAATATAGATAAGAGACCGTTTTCCATGAACCACGGGTTTGTCAATAGGAACTACATAACGAGCGCTACCAGATGTACAGTTAATTACAGGCATCTGTTTATCAGAATCATCAATGCTATTTTGTGTGTGGCTTATCGGAGGGATTGCAAAACTATGTTCTGATCTCCACTTAGGTACAGTGTTTTATTCCTCTGGTGTGAGAATGACATAGGCATATATGAAGAACAAACGTGGATGGCAGAGCATAACTTGACAGACCTATCGAGATGTTCGGCTCTCCGATCGTCTCATAAGTCATGTCGTTTAGAGTAATGCGTCGTTTCAAAAAGGTAGTGTATCTATGGGGCTAGTTACAGGACTAGTCTACACGCGAATCTGCTAGCAGAAGCAGGTATACCTGCGCTTCCGACCGAATGGGATGCCGATCCGGGGTGGAATTGGGAGTATGTCAAGGCGATCTCGCCGAAATTGACCAAATCTACACTAGAATCAACAACCCAGTACGGGCTAGGCGGAGTTGGTGTGGCAGAGTTGTGGCCATTGTACTTCGGAGCGGATTGGGTTGATGAGGATCTAAATTTTACAATAACGGCACCGGAAACCGTCGAGGCCGTAGAATACTTTGCTGCAATAGCGCGGGCCCCGTATACCGGAGGCAGTGTCAGTGCAGGAACTGCTGCTATGGAATACGGCATGAGTTGGACGGTGAACACATATAAAGCGTCTGGCTTTCAGTTGTCCTATGCCCCCTTACCGAAAGGAAATGAACAGATTACCATTGTTCATACGGATGGTGCCGCGATTCTCAGATGCTCCAAGGAGAAAGAAGCGGCATGGCGATTTCTTGAGTGGTTGTTCAAACCTGAGAATGCAGTGGGATTCTTTACTCAACAGTGGAACTATCTTGTGCCCATGCGCGGGGTCTATGATGAATGGATGGTTCAAATGCGGGACCGTTTGGGCAGTTATGTGGACACAAGTCACTATGGAACTGTTCTTTACGGTGCAGCTCCATATGGGGTGAGGTCTCCATTGTTTACAAACAGTAAGTTTGCTCCACTATGGCAGAATCTACTATCCTGGGGCTCAGACAACATTATGTTCGGTAGTGGTTTATCAGCAGCGATCAACCAAGAGACATCGATTTTGAATCACTTGATTTCCGCAGAGGAGCAAGTATCAGCGTTGTTACGCCAAGCACAGGAATAGAATAGCGGGCAAGCCCCTCCTTGTTGTAAATAGAACGGACTCGTCAGATCGGTTTTTGATCTGGCGAGTCTTGAGAAAGCATGATCCGCTTGCCTATGTAGCTAGCTCGGACGAAAACTTGTGGTCCTGTCTTTGTTGACTAATCTGAGGCTGTAGGGACCTAGTTAGTTTGAACACAGAGACTAAGATAGAGAAGGAGACAAGACAGACAATGCTATTAAGCAAACAGAATCAGTGGTTTGGATTGGTCTTTGTAATCACACTAAGTATGACTCTCACTTCATTGACATCGGTTTTCGCTCAAGAGGAAATTGTGCTGGAAGTCTCATTACATGAGTGGCATCGTGTTGTTATTGATACCGTCCAAGAGGGTGTGACCCGATTTGAAGAAGCCAACCCTGGTATCAAAGTCGATGTGAGGACAAAAGGCGGAGGATGGGACGCGTTTGTGGTACGCGCTGTTGCGGGCACACCACCTGATATTCTTGCTTTTAATACGTTTAATGTCGCAGAGTTGGCTGAGGCTGGTTATCTACAATCACTTGACCAGTTTATCGCCAGAACGACGCTAGAATCTGATATTTTCGTACCGATGTGGGAAAATTGGATATGGAACGGTCATACCTATGCGATTCCTGCTCTTGAAACAGGTCCAAGAATTGGGCTGGTTTGGAACCAGGATATGCTTGATGAATCCGGAATTTCGATTGATCCAAATCAGCCATTGACCTGGGTTGAGTTTCTCAATTATGCCGATAAGTTGACCGTTCTTGATAGTGATGACAATGTTGTTCGAATTGGCTATGACCCTAGAAACGGACAAAACTCGAGACTTTTCGTTCTGGCTCCATTGCTCAATGCTCCTTGGTTAGACTATGAAACGAACGAACCATTGCTAGATAGTATTGAGTTCATCGACGGGTTTGAATTGTTTGTCGATCGGATTTATCGTAAATACCCATCATTTCAAGGTGGAGGCGGATGGTATGATATTGCCTACAAAACCGTGGCCACCACTAACCTCGGGTTATACGCTCCGGGGGAAATCCGCAACGTTGATCCTAATGTTAAAGTGACCGTCGGTTGGCCGCCGCATGCACAAGGCCTCAAGACGCAACAGCTTTTTGGCTGGGGTCTTGGTATTCCAGTTGGTGCTAAGTACACCGAGGAGAGTATGAAGTTGATTGAGTTTCTTGCAACTGATGTACAATTTCAACTGGACTTATTTGCTGCAACTGGATTCATGAGTGCAGGCGCCGACTTCATGGCGGAACTACCGAACCATGTCCATGATCCAAACATTCTTTGGTACATCAATAGTTTAGCAGAAGCAGACGAGGTTAACTCGCTAAGACCCCACCCAATCATCGGCAAAGCTGAAGGGCTTTTTAATGCAGCGGTCGGTAGTATTTACAGCCTTGAGACCCCTGCCCGAAAAGCACTGGAGGAAGCAAACCGCCTGTTGAGAGCTGAATTGGTATCGCAGGGTTTCCTTGATTAACATCCATGTTTGGTACAGGTGGTGTCTACGGGCGATGCTCCTGATTTATGTTAGGAGCATCTGCCGATATCATTGTAGGCATATAGGCTATGTCGAATCCGATTATTAACTGGGGGACACGCACAAGGGAATCAAAGGAGACTTCAGCTTAGAACTAACCGGAGCAAGAATAAGTAAATGGGCATGGAGATGCTGCTACACGGGGTGTTTTTTCAAAAGCTATACTCATGATTAGCCATATTGTATTAGGAGATTTGCTATGAAAAAAATCTTTTGTCTAAGCTTAACATTGTTTGTGGGTTTCTTTGTATTCACGGCCTATAACATAGCTTTCGCTGAAAATGAGGAAACGGCGATGATAACTTCAGTTGCTTTTGCTGACGATTTCATGGTATCAGAAGCCCGACCGGATTCATTTGGAAACGAAAACACAGCGAAGGCTTTCGATGGAAACGATGATACCGTTTGGTTGATTACGGAAAAGGGCAGTGAAGCCCAACTGGATTTTGATGAGCCGAGGACCATGAACATTATTCATCTTAAAGAGGTGGGTAGCAATACTCGTAAGTTCAGAGTAGATGCCTGGAACGGGGAGGAATGGGTTAAGGTTTATGGGAATGACTTAATTGAAAGTTATCATTTAGGAGTGTTTGATACGATCACGACTAACGCAATTTGCTTGGTGATCGAAGATTATGTTGGTGATGCGGTTAAGATCAAAGATGTCGCAGTGGCCTATCAAGGGCCTATCTCCCGAGATACTGAATTTATTAACATGGCTTATTTTACCGGTTGTAATTATGTTTTTAACTGGGACCCTGTAGAACCTAAGAAAATGGATTCCTTTACCGACGTAACGATGCTCGGCAATTGGCAGTTTGATAAACATGGCAACTTTCGCATTATGAAAGAAAGAGACGGAACCGGTGGATTTGAAAAGACCCTAGATCCAGATTCGGAGGAAGCCAAAGTTTTGTTACAACGTTGGTATCAATGGATGAAAAGTTCCATGGGAGAGAATAAACCCAGGCTATGGATTTCCATAACCGCACAGAAGGACGCCCAAAGACCCGATGGTACCCCCGAAGCCGGTGCTCCAGGGGGTTCAGTAGATGCTTTTTCTGATCCCGCAGTTCGGGCACAGTTTATTGCGGATGTAGTGGCACACCTGAAGGAGTATGACCTAGACGGTGTGGACCTTGACTGGGAGTATCCGGCAACGGCCAGCCAATGGCAGGACTATAACAACCTAGTTATTGAGTTGGCTGAGGCTCTTCATTTAGCGGGTAAGCTATTCTCTACAGCTCAGGCGCCGAACTCGGGATTATCAACACAGGCGCTCAACAGTTTTGACCGGATCAACATCATGGCCTATGATTGGTTTGGTACCGACCAGAACCATTCCACCTTTGCCGGCGCGGTGGATGCGATCGACACCTTCATCAACCAAAGAGGTGTGGCAAAGGAGAAAATCGTCTTGGGTATTCCCTGGTATGCAGACAAGAAAGGAGACTGCACTACCCAGACTGACTGGAAAACCATCTACCGGCTTCTCACTGCAAATAATGCTATCGGTGATCATACCATAGATCCGGGGATCAATACCGTTGACATCTGGGGTTTTAACGGGCCAAACCTAGTTAGAAATAAGGTTCTTTATGCTATTCAGAAGGAGATTGGCGGTGTCTTCTATTGGCAGGTCAAGAACGATTTTGACTATGATTTTTCCTATTCCTTGGCTAGAACTGCCAAAGAAACAATCGACCGCTTTGTGCACTACGAAGAGATCATGGGGGCTTTGAGTTCCCTTGCCGGAACAGTCCTAAGTGATGTAACCCCCGTACAAATAAAACTGCCTGAAATGACTTTTTCCCATGTTCAAATTTTGTTCGACGAACAGGTGCTCTATCAAGGGGAAGAGCTTCCAACAAATTTGGTGCTCAACCCGGCGGCGTTATCCTGTGGTGACCATACCTTGGTTCTGGTAGTCATTGATGAGCACGGTACTTTGCATCGAGATACCGCTAAATTCTACGTGGAGCATTTCGATTTAATACAGCCCAAACGTAAAGGCCCATGGGCGGAGCAAATAGCCGGTGAG
The DNA here is from genome assembly GCA_023230925.1 of Limnochordia bacterium. Classification (NCBI taxonomy): domain Bacteria; kingdom Bacillati; phylum Bacillota; class Limnochordia; species Limnochordia bacterium. The sequence goes on along the minus strand of JALNWK010000042.1, from coordinate 14,343 downwards.
ATGATGATTCAGGTTGAGCCCATTATCCCAGCAAGTTGTTTTGTTGATGTGAGGGTAGACCTAAAACGTATCGTAGTGAAATTGAATGCTATGGATGATAGCGATGTTAGCTCGTTTGAAAAAAACTTGTTTACAGGTACAACCTTGCCATTGAATCTATCTGTAAACACATTAGACCTTGAGGATGGGGCCTATGATCTGATCATCCACGCCGAAACCAGCGAGGGAATTCAACACCAAGTAACAGAACGGATTGTCATTAAAAACTGGGAGATATTAGAGGACCATATCCTGCCCCCGGAGAAACTGGGTTGGTTTGGTGTGCGAGATGCCCTGAAGGCAGTGGATAAATCCGATGGATGGATATATGACCAAACTGAGCCTGAGCTATTCTTTGGTGATGCAAACCGCATTATGCCAAAGGGGGGTGAACAGCAGTTTCTTACCTGGAAAATGCCTAATCTATGCACATATGAGCTGGTATTGTATACGGAAAATCAGCAAATAGAAAATGATGTCATTGTGCAAGTATCTAGCGACGGCGACAGTTGGACCGCTCTGCCCTACAACGTGAGTGTGGTTTATCCACAGAATCCAAAGTCACAATGGTTTAAGGTTCATGTTTGTGGTACGGTTCCGCAGGAACAGTCCGGGGTATTTTTCCGATTGCTATTTACTAACCAGAGTATTCCCCCAAAGGCATTGCAACTAGGTTATGTACGATTGCTAGGTGTAGTGGATGCAGCAAGTCTTACGCTGTTTCCTTAAGAAAGCACCGAGTATGCGAGCAGGGCATGGCCATAACTGCTGGTGAATAAGAAATGGTCTGTTCAATATAGCTTAAACATCCACCGGTGCTTCGTTTCGGGCGAAGCAAAGCCTGCCCGGCATAGACCACAACTCGACAGCGGAAGTCCGCGCAAATATCGACTACTAGCAGAAGGTAGGGGTGTTCTCTGCTAGCTCTAAGTAAAATCCCGGTCGGACAAACACGAACTTATATACCGAGGTCATGAGTTGGTTGAGTTGACTAGGCAACACAGGGCCTGTCTACAGGGCAAATGCAATATAGGGGAGTGAGTTGACGATCCGTATGATGTCCTTTGAGCAAGGATTTTACTTGCAAGCAACGAAATGTTAACCAGATACCCTGTAGTATATGTCCTGTATTCATTCTCGCAGTTTCGCTGATCATCGACTAGGTTAATAACTTGATATTTTAATCAGGTCAATCCTGGTCATAGAAGCAAACCATTTCGTGCAAGAATACTCAGTTATCTGCACACAGGGGTAGATGAATCTTCATCTTTGCTAGGTGTCTCTTGGAAAGAAGGAGGCGATGCAATCTTGGCGTGTGGGTTATGTTCTTTTGGGGATGGAAAAAGGAGAGGTATTCAATGAGTGAAAGGCCAAACATTGTCTTTATTATGAGTGATGATCACGCGGCCCATGCCATCAGTGCCTATGGGAGTAGGATCAATAGGACACCGAATATTGACCGAATTGCCAATGGGGGTATGCGTTTGGATAATTGCTTTTGTACTAACTCGATCTGTGCCCCTAGTAGAGCTTCGATCCTTACAGGTACACATAGTCATATCAATGGGGTCAGGACTTTAGCGGATCGGTTTGATGCAAGACAATTGACCTTTGACAAATTACTACAGCAATCAGGGTACCAAACGTGCATTATTGGTAAGTGGCATTTAGGACATGGTGGTTTCAGTGATCCCCAGGGATTTGACTACTGGAATGTGCTACCAGGTCAGGGGGCCTATCATGATCCGGAAATGATCGAGATGGGAGAAAAGAGACGTTATCATGGATATGTTACAGATATTATCACCGATTTGTCTTTGGGTTGGCTGAAGTCGCGAGATACTAACAGACCCTTTTGCTTGCTTGTGCATCATAAGGCACCCCATCGTCCATGGATTCCTGACCAGAAGCATGCCAATTTGTACGAGGATGTCCAGATTCCCGAACCGGAAACGTTCAATGATGATTATGCTAATCGGGCTACTGCAGCTCGGGAAGCGCAAATGCGCATAGACGAGCATCTGTACAAGAGAGATACAAAAATCGATCCACCAGCCGGTCTAAATCCCCAGGAGCTGAAGAAGTGGAAATACCAACGCTATATCAAAGACTACCTACGATGTGTTGCTTCTATCGATGATAACGTTGGCAGGCTGCTTAATTACCTTGATGAGGAAAACCTTACTGAAAATACGATTGTGATTTATACCTCGGACCAGGGCTTTTTTCTGGGAGACCACGGGTGGTATGACAAAAGGTTTATGTATGAAGAATCTTTACGGATGCCTTTTTTGATCCGTTACCCAAAGGAGATTCAACCACAATCTGCCCTGGATGCGATGGTTCTAAACATCGATTTTGCTCCTTTATTCCTAGACTACGCCGGACTAGAAACTCCGAACGTCATGCAAGGGCGGAGTTTCCGGCAGCTTCTACGGGGAGAAACAATTCAAGACTGGCGGGAGTCGATGTATTACCGCTATTGGATGCACTTAGGGGATCACTATGTTTATGCCCATTACGGGCTACGTACCTATCGCTATAAGCTGATTTACTACTACGGTGAAGCTCGGGACTGTGGCGGCACCATTGACGAAGCAAAGACTCCCGAGTGGGAGTTGTTTGATCTGCAAGCAGATCCCTTTGAGCTTTTCAATGTATATCATGAGCCGGCATATCAGGATGTGGTGAAGGAGCTTAAGGCTGAGCTACTGCGACAACGCAGGGAAGTCGGCGATGAGGATTGCCCCTGGGATGATGATTGATAGAATACGGTTTGGGAGAAAACCTTTACTCGAATATTTAGCGCTTCTTATTCCTGGCCTGCTAGCCATTCCTAGATGATGTTCAAATCGCGACAAATGATTAATATGTCAACCTTGAGCACATCTGGAATACAATTTATACTAAACATAAAATGCAAAGTACGGAGTCTGGATAGTATCCATCTGGATCGATCGATTATTCATGTCTTGATTTATGCGCGTTGCTTGAGCTTAGAGCTTGCAAGAGTACCTTTCAGAATCAATTACGTGGTGTATAGACAGCAGACCTCAGCTGTTACTTAGTGGACAAAGGCGAGGTTAGCGGATGAACGCGTAAGAGAGGACCGCACACAAGATGAATCGGGCGAAGGAGTCGTGGTGTTATTGGTTTTGGGATCAAAGGACAAAAGGAGGTAACCGATGAGCTACGTTGAGTTAGGCTTAGTACTGTTACTGTGTGGCATATTCATCTGCAGCACGATGGGGTTAGTGGTATATGCCAAGGAGGAGCGTGATGACGATGGGCAAATAGTAACCATGGTACTTGATCAAAGGGGTATTCTTGCCGTTGATCGGGAAACCAAGCTTTTTGGTGGACCAAGTAGGTATTTACCAACGGGTGTATATAAGAAGCCTGATGAACCAATCATTATTGCCGTAAGTTCCACAGATCAAAAGGTATTTCCCCAGGTTGTCATATCTGACCCGATACTACAGCACTATGTTGAGGGGAACAAGGACGGGATCCCCCTCAAAGAAGGTAAGAATGTCATTTCCACTCCCCAGGGTGGAGTCGTCCACCTCATTAACGAAAGCGACAAGACGAGTACCCCACCTGTCGTCACGATTGAAGGCGGAGAGAAGTTTACCTACTTTGTTTTAGGCGAACATACCCTAGAAGACTGGTATGCGATGCTTGAAGAGTACAAGGATATTCCCGCGATCGAATTGGTTGGAGAACGGGTGTTTATCACGGCTAGCTACAATACTGCTAAAGATATCGATGATCCCATCAAGTTGCTCCAGTGTATTGATGAGGCCATAGAGGTGGAAAACAGGGTATCGGGGCTAGATGAGAGTAGCCCAGACCCAAGGCATAGACCGAGTCAGTACCGCCAGCATATGCGGGAGAACAATTCTCCAGGAACCTATATGTACATGTTCTATAACCATACAGGATACAATTCCGATGCGATGAAGACGATACTAAACACCCAACGCTTCACCCAAAATGGCTGGGGTCCTTGGCATGAACTCGGACATACCTATCAACAGGGCCCGTGGAAGTGGGATGGCGTGGGTGAAGTAACGGTGAATATCTACTCTTTGCATGTTCAAAAGCATTTTGGGAACAAGACTAGGTTAGAGCAAGAAGGATGTTATGATCGGGCCTTTGCTTACTTGAATCAGCCGGATAAGGACTACAACAAGATTGACGATCTATTTGTGAAATTGGTGATGTTCTGGCAGCTAGACCTCGCCTTTGGGGATGACTTCTACCCCACACTCCATCGGACCTATCGGGAGATGCCCAAGTGGCAGCGTCCAACAAATGATCATGATAAGATCCAGACATTCATTGCGACCAGTTCCCAGGTGGCAGATCGTAATCTAGGTCCATTCTTCGAAATGTGGGGACTAATACCTACACAAAGAACGAACGAGCAGATTTCTCATTTGCCGGATTTAACCCGACCGATTTGGTCGTTAACAGACGCAAACACCAAGGAGATCATGGGTGCCCTTGGTCATCTCGCAGGGGTGACCCTAACCTGTGTGACTCCTGTGGAGATAGAGGCACCGGAACTGGTCGTGGAGAGAGTCCGCATTGCAGTCGATGGTGAAGAAGTGTATCAGGGAGCAAGGGTTCCTGTAGATCTGGTACTAAAACCAGCGGAGCTTGCCAGGGGAAATCATCAGATTACTGCAACCATCATCGATGATCAAGGTGAACAACACCACCATCAAGCTACTTTTAGAGTGGAACACTTTCACCTGACTCAGCCTAAACGTAGTGAACAGGGAGCAGAAAGACTAAGTGGTCTGGTGAATGTTATTATTGAACCGGTTATTCCACCAGGCGATATTGTTGGTGTAACTGCCGCGTTGCAAAGAATTGTGGTAGATCTGGGAGCCACTGAGACACCACCGACATCTAGGCAGATACTGTTCGCAGATGAATCCCTGCCGCTTTGCTTTCCGATGAACACCTTAGAATTCGTGGATGGAGCCTACGATTTGATCGTCAATGCTACCACAGTGGGCGGTGTGTTCTCGGAACTGAAGGAGCGCATTGTAATCAGGAACTGGGAAGTGTTAGAGGATCACATCTTGCCCCCTCAAAAACTTGCCTGGTTTGGAACACGGGATTCGCTGAAAACGGTTGAGAAATCCGACGGGTGGGTATATGCTCAAAACAATAAAGAGCAGTTTTTCGGCGATGGAGACCGGATTATGCGTGGTAATGACGAGGAACAGTATTTAATCTGGAGCATGCCGAATCTGTATGAGTATGCGGTCACGCTATATGCTACGACTACGACGATTGAGGCCAATGTTTTGATGCAGCTTTCTGTAGACGGGGAGTCTTGGGTCGATGTGTCCTACAGGCCTGTTGTATCAACCGATGATAACCAGTGGTTTAAGCTAGATGTCCTTGGTACCGTACCAAAAGAGGTACCTGCAGGGTTCTTCCGCATTGTCTTTACCGGTAATGACCTGCCCACAGATGAGCTACAACTTGGGTTTATACGCCTCTCCGGCGTGGTAGATGGGGCAAGTCTAGAGCTTCTAGACTAGCATTATCTGGTCCAGGGGAGAGGGCGAACCGGCAAAGAACCCATACCAGCTGGGGAGGTTTGGATTTCCCCAGCTTACTCCAAGCAGGTCAAAAAACATTTAGGAGGAGAAGAATGTCCAAAGGGAAACCGAATGTTTTGGTGTTTTATACCGATCAACAACGTTGGGATACAGCAGGGATCCACGGTAATCCATTAAACCTTACTCCTAATTTAGATAGACTGGCGTTAGCCGGCACTCACTTGTATCATAGTTTCACAACGCAACCAGTATGTGGACCTGCTCGGGCCTGCCTACAAACCGGGATGTACGCAACAACCACGGGGTGCTATAGAAATGGTATTCCCCTACCGGAATCCTGTAAGACGTTGGCCCACTATTTTAACGAAGCGGACTACTACACCGGGTATATAGGGAAATGGCATCTGGCAAAGGCGGATCCGGTCAGTGAGGAGGAACAGGGGGGATACCAGTACTGGCTCGGTGCAAACCTGTTGGAAATGGTATCTGATGCCTACGATACTGTGCTTTTTGATAAGCACGGGCGTCAAGTCAGACTGCCTGGGTATCGGGTGGATGCTCTTACCGATGCTGCTATACGCTTTATTGATGATGCACAGCATAAGGATAATCCATTTTTCCTGTTCATTTCCTATTTAGAGCCCCACTTTCAGAATCAGCGGGATGACTATCCAGCCCCCGATGGTTATATGGAACGGTATATAGGTGGATGGATCCCGCCGGATCTTGCCGCGTTAGGCGGTTCAACACATCAACATATAGCTGGTTACTATGGAATGGTAAAGCGTTTAGATGAGGCATTAGGCCGGATTGTTGATGCTTTGAAGAGTCTGGAGCTCCTTGATGATACCATTATTCTCTTTACTTCTGACCATGGATGTCATTTCAAAACCCGAAATGGGGAATACAAGCGTTCACCCCATGACAGCTCGATTCGTGTCCCCACGGTACTAAGTGGACCGGGGTTCTTTGGTGGTGGTCGGGTTCAGGAACTGATCAGCACAGTTGATTTGCCACCTACTCTACTGGATGCCGCGGGAATAGAGGTTCCAGAACAGATGCAGGGAAGGTCAGTTTGGCAGTTACTTAATCGGAAGTGTGATTCCTGGCCGGAAGAGGTATTCGTGCAGATCAGCGAATCCATGGTAGCACGCGCCATAAGAACCAAACGCTGGAAGTACTGTGTTGCCGCTTTGGATAAAGATCCCTGGCGAGATTCATCTTCTAATAGCTATGATGAATACTGCTTATATGATCTCCAGGCGGATCCCTACGAACTACGGAATCTAATAGGATTAGACTCCCATAAGGAAGTGACAGAAGTGATGAGGAACCGGTTGTTAAAAAGGTTAGAAGAGACCGGGGAATTACGTCCTGAGATTGTGCCCGCCAAACGGCAAAAAAGCGGACTGCGGGTCAGGCCTGAAGAGGCCTATATGTAGCAGAATAGATCAGGGTTAGGTCTTGGATGTAAAAATATCCTACAGGACTGTGTTTGTACAAAGGGTTGTCCGCTTATTCATGGTCTCTTGTTTACCGAAAGGAATTACTTGGTATAACGTGATTAGGCAGAGACAACAAAGGAGTGGGCATCTTCATGGATAAAGATTACACGATCCATAGACTAACCCGTCATTTCAACCCTTCTACGAACTCTATCATCAGTGTGCCATGCAAAGACTGGAGGGTCTTGGGCAGAATGGTCGATAAGGATGTTATTCTGAGACGTTTGGTAATTCTAGAGGAGTATGTGATTGACCTCAGACAAGCCAGGGATGAGATACCTCTAGAGGGGTTTTGGATGATAAAGTTCTCCGTCGCTATGTCGAACTAACACTGCATTTGGCTGCAGAGAGATGTTTAGATATAGCAAATCATATCATTGCCTACGAAGGATACCGTGAACCACAGAGTAATAGTGACTGTTTCCAGATCCATGAGCAAGGTATCATCGAACTCCAGCTTGCCGACCGGATGAAAACAATGGCCCAGTTCCGAAATATTGTTGTACATGATTATCTTCGTATCGATCCTAAGATCGTATACGCAGTCCTCAAAGACAATATTCCAGACATCGTACTCTTTGCCAAACAGATAAATGACTGCTATTTATAAAAAGGCTTCCCTTGAGGGGTCAGGACTGTTCCCTGTACTATCCTTACAAGCAGTGCTATTCAGTCTGCATAGGACCTCTATTGCCTCTTTTATGTACCCGCCATTTGCATGTTTTAGTTCCTAATCTGGATCACTATGCCAGTGTAGGTCTCCTAACGACCGTCTGTGTCAATGTCAGGTCCGCATTGGGGCGTACTCCTGATCAATGGTGGATTAGCACATATGGCCAAACCCATGAGGACTTGGTGCCATGATGAAGCTGTTGTGTTGGCGTAATACGGGATGCCTACAGGAAGTAACCGATAATGTCGTTGTTTACCCTAGGTTCACTCAAGAAATAGCTGAAAATGCGGTACGGGAAGTATACCCGGGAATATCTAAAGACCTATTGCCCATACAGGAAGGATATCATTGGGGGGTATGTCGAACTTAATGCACAGGATCAACGAAGGTGGTATGCTTAGCAGCTGTTGAACCTACAAAACTTAAAGATGCAGCCAGTATCCGTGAATCGTTGACTCATACTAGATCATGTTTATTATTGACATGTAATTACTAACATTGTAGTCTATGGTAAAGTGTTCTATGAGACCTTTTGGACTGATGTCTAGGAAACTAATATGGAGGAACGGCAGTGTCCCGAAAACGACAGAAGAGCAAGCACAGACAAAAAGATGCGGTTACATATGAGGAAATCCTATCTCTCTACCGTGATGGTGAGTGGCAGAAGGTAGTCAACGGGATTAGAAGCCTGAATGCTGTTGATGAACACCAAACTCAATTGCTTCGACGAATCAGGGCTGAGGCCCACCTGCAGTTGGCTATGCAATTTGTGCGTAGGTATAATCCGGCGGCGGTTATCTCCGAGATGGTGCAAGCAGTCCGCAGTGCTCCAGATATACCTTTGTATCAGTACTACTTGGCCCAAGGGTATGTTTTGGACGGCAAACTAGATGCGGCCGAGGAGATTTATCTGTCCCTTCTAGGTACTCCCCTGCAAGATGAAGTCTTGTATCACTTAGGATTGCTTTATCTAGCCACAGGGGAGACCCAAAAAGCTTACGATCTCCTTATGGAATACGAAGATGATAGCGTAATGCTAGGTCAACTTCCGTTGATGAAAGCCTTAAAAGATGGTGCCGCTACGACTGATCTATGTGCTTGGTTGGACCAAAGGGCGCAGCAACTGAAGCAAGACCTCAATTCGGAAAAAGCGTGGCTGTCCTATTTGTACATCAAAGCAGTCTGTGGCACATTGTACCTAGAACTTGACCAGATTGAGAAAGCGATGGCTGAGTTTGAGATGGTCTTAGCGATGGTTGGAAAGGAGACTATTTCGGTATCTACCACGTCGGAAGTTGCGGTAGCACGATGGTCTGTCGAGAGTATTAGTCTTGAAGCACTTACCGATCTAGCAGTAGAAAGCCTCATTGCGATCTATGATCAACAAGGAAGGTACGAAGCAGCGCTACGTTTGGTGACAGACCTTAAGGATCAGGAAAGAGCAGCACAGTGGAAGTACCATTTTGTCTGCCAACAGGCAAAGGAGTGTTACGAACGAGATGATCTGGACAAAGCCTCGGCTCTTTGGGGCGAATTGGGTGATGATTCCTTTGCCAAAGAGAATCTTTATCTAGTTGAGCTACATAAGGGTTGGGAACTGCTGCAGCAGGAGAAATACAAGCAAGTGATTGATGTGCTCAAGGCTCTGGGCTTACGCTATCGCCGGGCAGAGGTCTGTCATTACCTAGCTATCGCCTACGAGGAATTAGCTGATCCCAAGGAAGCAATAGCCTGGTGGGGCAGAGCGATTAGTGCGTGGCGGAATCAATATCGAGATGAACCGGACAACTCGGTTCTTCGTCAGTTGATCATTGAGGCCCATCGGCATCGGGCTCAGTTGTTGATGGATATAGGGGACTCCTCCGAAGGGTTTGCGGAATTGGAGAAGGCGGCGTTGTTGGCACCCGACAACAGACAAATTGGCAAACCCCTCATGAACTGGTATCTAGAGAACTTGGAGTTTGCCAAGGCGCGACGTATTCTACGTACCCTCATACAGCATCATCCAGACGATCCTGAGTTAGTGATCCAATTTGCCTGTTCCTTGGAGGTGCAGGACAAAGACGAAGAGGCATTGGCGGCCATCCAAGAACTTATCGAAAGGCATCCCAACGATACCAAGTTGCAGGCGGTGTTAGGTGAATTCTATAGCATTATCGGGAAGAAGAACCTGGAGGATGGGGATGACCAGATTGGATTAGAACGGCTTCTAAAGGCGGCTGAGCTTAGGCCCGATGATCCCGAATTACCGCTTTGCCTTTATGTTGTATATACAGAGGAAGGCGAAGAGGACTTGGCAGCGGAGCTTCTTGAAAGAATTGATAAAGAGCATGGAGACCGACCAGAGATATTGGTTGGGATAGGGGCTATTGAGCTACAAAGAGATGACCTAGATCAGGCCAGCAAGTTTTTCCGGAAGGCTTGCCGTATAGCCGATGAAAAAGAACCTGTTGTTCGTCTACGTATCGCCAATGCTTATCTTGAGCATGGAGAGCATGTGAGCCGGGCCACTTACCAGGTAAACAAGGCCCTGGAAAAGGGATGGCACATTCCTGAGGTTTGGCTTGAAGCAGCTGAGCTTTGGGAACAAAACTATCGGTTTGAGAAGGCGATTAACACGCTTGAATCTGCCCTAGAACACCATCCGGATGATATTAGAATACATGTGCAGCTTGCATGTTGCGCCCGAAATTTCTGGCGCTTGGGCTTGTATTTCGATGAGATTGCATACTTAGAGGAGTGGTTGGATAATCATCCGAATTCACCGATGGCAGAAGTAGTTGAAGACATTGTGAGGAGGAGCTCGTTATTCTAATGAGTGAAATACGACAAAACCCTTTCATCGTTTTAGGGGTTGACCCTGGTGCTGACGAACAGCAGATCAAAACTGCCTATCTACAGTTGATTAAGGTACATCGTCCAGAAAGTGATCCCGAGAAGTTCAAGGAGATCAGGAGCGCCTACGATGAACTGAAGGATCCTACAGCACAGGCCCGTGCGTTACTTCGCTTTGGGTTCAAGCCCGGGTCACCCCTGGCAGTTGATACTAAGCCGCAACGTCATCAAGCGCCAACTCGTGAAGGCTTGGTCAAGCTGGATCCCTTTGGCCCCTTTAGCCGAGTGCCTAAGGCCCGTTCCATCGAGTGTTTAGAGAAGGAAATTAAGTAGTGGAAGAGGTCATGTTTGTGTGGGATAGACTAATCGGTTTCTTCACCCGTCGTCCAGCGAGGAGTGAGAAGCTACAGCATATTTTGGAGCAGAACGATCAGTTGACTGAACAGGTGGTCGAACTTGAAGAGACTGTTGCCGACCTATCTAAAATGCTGCGGAGAATTAATAAAGAGCAGATTAAGACCTCGATGCTGTGGGAACGGGAGCAAGAGCTAACACAAGAGGTCTTAGAGCAAAGCCAGCAACAAGTAAGGCGGACAAGCCATGAGCTAGAAGAATACATTACTAAGAAAGTAGAAACCAGCATGGTTGCGGAGTTTTTGGCTGTGCTAGATCAGCTGTGGGATGGCATTCATCTGCTAAAGACCATGGAAGCTCCCACTAGTTGGTGTGAAGCATTGATATCAACCTATGAGCGGGCGGAGGAGGTTCTGCTAATTCGGGGTCTAGAAAGAATCCCTGCTGAGGGACACCTCTTCGATCCTGGACTGCATCGGGCAATTGGTACCGTACCAGCGGGGGATGCTCCCCAGGGGATGGTCATAGAGGTGACTCGGCCCGGGTATATCCTCGCTGGAGTGGTCATCCGGTATGCCGAAGTAGTCGTGGCGAAACACTTTGCAGAAGAGGACTCCACAGAATCCAGCGTATTGGATAAAAACGATGATGAGGATAATACACTGCCAAGGTCACATCTTGAGGAGGAGTCTGTTTGTGAGTAAAATCATCGGTATTGATTTGGGAACAACGAATTCTGCAGTAGCTTACATTGATCGGGGGAAACCGCGTATTGTGATGATCAATGGCAGGCCGCTGTTGCCTTCGGTGGTAGGAATAGATAACGAAGGTAAGATCCTAGTGGGGGAACCGGCCCGAAACCAGTATTTGCTTTATCCCGAACGGACGGTAAAGTCTGTTAAACGCCATATGGGGAGTGATCAACACTTTAGCCTTGGGAAGAGTAGTTATTCTCCCCAAGAGATCTCTGCCTTCATTTTACGCCAACTAAAGGAAAGCGCTGAGCGGGAGTTAGGAGAAAAGGTGGAAAAGGCCGTCATTACTGTACCAGCTCATTTCTCCGATGCTCAACGCCAGGCCACCAAGGATGCTGGAGAGATAGCCGGTTTAGAGGTGGTACGGATTATAAATGAGCCCACCGCGGCAGCCTTAGCTTATAGCATGACCGATCGGTTGAGCGCCAAGGTCTTGGTGTATGATCTCGGTGGCGGCACCTTTGATGTGTCGATTGTGGAGATTAACGGTGATATTATCGAAGTACTTGCTAGCTCAGGGGACAATGAACTCGGTGGAGATGATTTTGATGAGGCCATCGTCCAACAACTTGCCACAAGTTTTCAGAGCGAACACGGTATTGATCTGCGGAAGGAACGTCGCAGTGAGAGCCGCCTAGTTCGGGCTGCTGAACTGGCCAAGATACAGTTGTCTGATCGGCCATATATACAGATAACCGAGAATTTCTTAGCTCAAAAGGATGGAGAGCCCTTGAATCTGAGCTATGAACTATCTCGGATGGACTTCAATAGTATGATTCAAGATATGCTGACCCGTACCGTTGATTGTGTCCGACAGGTCTTAAAAGATGCGAAGCTAGATCATCATGATATTGACCAAGTGGTGCTTGTGGGTGGCTCCACTCTAATTCCTTTAGTCAGCGAGATTTTAACCGAGGAGTTGAATAAGCAACCGGACCGAGAGATCAACCCAGCAGAGTGTGTAGCGATTGGGGCGGCGATTCAAGCGGGCATTATCGCCGGCGAAGAGATCGATAAGATTCTAGTTGATGTGGCTCCCCATTCTTTGGGAGTATCCTGCCTAGATTTTAGCTATGGTATTCCGGATCCCGATGCTTTTAGTGTGATCATCCCGAGAAACACCCCGATTCCCTGCTCAAAGTCCGAGGTGTACTACACGGTCCATGATCATCAGAAGGCAGTAGAGATCGAGGTTTATCAAGGTGAATCGAAGACTGCTTCCGAAAACGTGTTCCTCGGCAATTTCACTTTAACCGATCTGCCAGATGGGAAAGCCGGTGAAGTGAAGATTATCGTCAACTTCGATTATGACATAGACGGTATCGTAAGAGTCAGTGCCGCTGAGAAGACAGGCGGCAAAGAGAAAGCGATTACGATTACCGATGCCAAGGAGCGGATGAGTCAGGCGGAAATTGCCAGAGCCAGGGCTGCCATGGCAAGTGCCGAATATGCCAGTGGTGAGTTGCCCGTTGCCACACAGGAATTGGTTAAGGAAGCCCGGGCGGCTATAGATAAAGTCGATCCAAGGTTAGCGAAGAAACTTAAAAACGTCATTTCTGCCCTCGAAGAGGCTTGGCAGCAAGAGGATGATGCGCGTTTTGATGAACTTGAGGATGCCCTCATCGATCTGTTATATGAAGCTGATGAGCAGGAGTAAATAAGAGGGGATGTTCCGTCCCCCTCCACTCGTTTCGGATACGACGCGCATACCTGCTCTGTGATTAAGCAAGACTACTGTAAGAATCCCAAATTTACGGAGGATCAGAAATGGAGCTGCAGCTAGCAACCATCGGCGGTGGATGTTTTTGGTGCCTTGAGGCCGTATATGAGGACCTAAAAGGAGTGGTCCAAGTGGAAAGTGGCTATTCCGGAGGACACACGGCTAACCCGACTTACCAGGATGTGTGTACTGGGGAGACAGGACATGCGGAAGTGGTACAGATTAGCTTTGATCCAGGGGTGATCACCTATCGCGACATCTTGCATGTTTTCTTCTTTATCCATGACCCAACCACGCTCAATCGTCAAGGCGCTGATAGAGGAACCCAATACCGTTCCGTGATCTTCTATCACGATGACCAGCAAAAGAACATTGCCCAAGGGGTAATCCAAGAGCTTGAGGCACAGAGTATCTATGATGCCCCTCTAGTCACCCAACTTGTTCCCTTTTCCAGCTTCTATCCCGCAGAAGACTACCATCATCGGTATTTCACAAACAATCCTACAAAACCATACTGTGCCATGGTTATTGCACCAAAGGTCGCCAAGTTCCGGCAAGAGTTCCTCTCTAAGCTAAGGACGCGTCCTTGAACTTGCCTGGGAGGCCCATCCTACATCTCATCTTTCTTATATTACCCTGTATATCTAGCTAGCAAAATATCTTCTAACCTTGCTCACACGAATGTCCGATAGATGTCGGAAGAACTGGGCAAGGGTAGCACAAATTGGTTGACAAATGTGATCCCAGCGATTATAACCCAAATTTCCCCGGTTTTAATAGGCTACAAAGATCAGCAATTCCAAGCTAAGACTGAAATGTAAAACTTCGACTAGTCTCTCAAACCGCTCTAATTCTAGGTTACTATGCCTGCAGATAT